>DASPRB010000147.1:0-23087 GCA_035624675.1 Burkholderiales bacterium | reverse complement strand
CGGGCGCGAACTGCTCGCCCTTGCCGATGTCGACCGGGTGAACACGGTAGGCAAGCGCGCATTCCTCAAGCATGATTGAGATCTTTCGGCCGTTCGGGGTGCCCCAGGTGTACAGATCGATCATCGCGCTTCCCGTCACTTTCGATCCGGCAAGTTTATCGTGTGCGGCGGATCGCAAGAGGAGCGTTTCGCCGTGCTGAAATGGCTGCTGACGCTGTTCGTCGCGCTGCTCGTGCTCTCGGTCGTGGCGCCGGGGCTCACACGCGCCGGCCTGGGCAGGCTGCCCGGCGACCTGCGCATCCCGCTGCGCGGGCGCGTGGTCTACGTTCCGTTCACCAGCACGGTCCTGCTGTCGTTCCTGCTCTACCTGCTGGGACGCATCATCTGAGCGCCGCGCCGATCGCCGCCTCGCGCGCACGGTCGAGCCGCGCCGGGATATCGGCGGGCGAGGCGGCGCCCGCGGCGATCGCGCCCGCATCGACCTGCTGCGCGGCCGCCAGCGCGCGCTCGAGCCTGGCGAGGCCTGCCGGCGCGGCCTGCTCGGCGATGCGCGCCGCGGCGAGCAAGCCGGCAAATCGTTCCGGCCGGCGCAGCGCGTCGGCGCGCTTGAGCGTCTCGAGCAATTGCGCCGGACTCGCCGCGGCCGCGCGGCGCAGCAGTTCGCGGCAGCGGCAGTACGTGAGCGCCAGCTCGCGCAACTCGTTCGGCGGGCGCAGCCGCTCGGCGACGGCCTGCAGCACGGGCTCGGCCAGACGCGCCGTGAGCACGGCAAACCGCACCGCGAGCGGCGCCTGCGCCGCCGCCGCGCGCGCGAGCGCCGCCTCGAGCGCCGCGTCCGGCAGCAGCTCGGGAATCAGGCGCGGCAGCGCGCCGCAAGCTTGCAGCACCTCGAGCATGCGCTGCGGGTGCGGCTCGCCGAGGCCGCGCGCCAGCTCCTGCCAGACGCGCTCGGGCACCAGGTCCTCGACCTCGCCAGCCGCGACCATGGCACGCATCAGCGCGGCGGTCTCCTCGGCGACGCGGAAGTCGAAGCGCGCCGCGAAGCGCGCCACCCGCAGGATGCGCACCGGGTCCTCGCCGAAGGCCTCGCCCACATGACGCAGCACGCGCGCTTCGAGGTCGCGCGCGCCGCCGAAGGGATCGATCAGCGTGCCGTCCTCGGCACGTGCCATGGCGTTGATCGTCAGGTCGCGCCGCCGCAGGTCGTCCTCCAGCGTCACGTCGGGCGCCGCGTACACGGTGAAGCCCTTGTAGCCGCGGCCGCTCTTTCGCTCGGTGCGCGCGAGCGCGTACTCCTCGCGCGTCTGCGGGTGCAGGAAGACGGGAAAGTCCTTCCCGACCGGGCGAAAGCCCTGCGCCGTCATGTCCTCGGGCGTCGCACCGACCACCACCCAGTCGCGGTCCGCGACCGGCAGACCGAGCAGCTCGTCACGCACCGCGCCCCCGACGACGTAGGCCTTCATCGCCGCGCCAGATAGCGCGCGTCGTCGAACGTCGCGACCCATTCGCGGCGGTAAACCACGAACAGCGTGAGCAACGCGCCGGTGAGGAACGCCTCGCCGAAGCCGAGCATCAGGCCGAGCGCGACGAACGGCTCGACGCTCGCCCCGAACAGGCGGTGCGCGGCGAGCGAAGCGACCATCGACAGTCCCGCTCCGACGAAGGCGGCGACGAACACGTAGACGAACAGGTTGGGCGGCGCATAGCGCTCGACCGCGCGATGCACGGCCCAGGCGCAGGCAACGGGCACCGCGCCGTCGGCGAGCCACTGTGCGGGCAGCTGGGCCCATTCGCCGGCGCCCAGCGCGCAAGCGAGCACTGCGGCGAGCGCGATGCCGGTGAGCGCGAGCGGCGCGCCGAACATCAGGTACAGCGCCGCGGCGCCAAGAAAATGCAGCGCCGGGCCGGCCGGCAGCTCGGCGCGCACGCCCCACAGGGCGGCCACC
Source organism: Burkholderiales bacterium (assembly GCA_035624675.1). Taxonomy (GTDB): domain Bacteria; phylum Pseudomonadota; class Gammaproteobacteria; order Burkholderiales; family SG8-39; genus DAHVFK01. The sequence goes on along the minus strand of DASPRB010000147.1, from coordinate 21,141 downwards.
AGCGCTGCGGCTGCGGCAAGCCGGTGCAGGCGCGCGACGTCGGGGCGGGACAGCACGCGCGCCCTAGCCGTACAGCTCGAACTGCGGCAGCGTTTCCGTCTCGCGCTCCGCGGCCGCGATCCACTCGCGTAGCGCGGGCAGCGCGAGGATCGTGTCGGCGTACGCGCGGCAGGCCGCCGGCAGCTCGACCTCGTAGGTGCGAAAGCGCAGCACGACCGGCGCATACATGGCATCCGCGGCGGTGAAGCGCCCAAACAGGAACGGCCCCGAGGCGCCGAAGCGCGCGCGGCAGTCGCTCCAGATGTCGATTACGCGCCGCACGTCGGCCTCGGACTCCGGGGTGCGACCCTTGCCGGGGTGGCGTTTGCGCACGTTCATGCTCATGTGCTTGCGCAGGTTCGCGAAGCCCGAGTGCATCTCGGCGCAGATCGAGCGCGCCAGCGCGCGCGCGGCGGGCGCATCCGGCCACAGCTCGCGGTGCGACTCCGCCAGGTATTCGATGATCGCGAGCGAGTCCCACACCCGGATCGAGCCGTCGACCAGGCAGGGTACCTTGCCGGCGGGCGAGTAGCTCAGGATCGCCATCTTCGACTCGGACTGGTACAGCGGGATGCGCAGCTCGTCGAACTGCAGGCCGAGCATCTTCATCGTCAACCACGCCCGCAGCGACCAGGAGGAGTAGTTCTTGTTGCCTACGACCAGGATCGGCTTGCTCACCGGCGCGCCTTCCAGCGCAGGGTCGAATAACGCTGGCGCGGCGCGGCCGGCGTGAGCCAGGCCGGCGCGAGCGCTTCGAGCGCCTGCGGCGCGATGCCGAAGGGCGCTGCGCAATCGCACACGCTCGGCACCCGCATCGAGCGCAGGTTGTCGCGCGACATGAGCGTCGCGCCCGGCGCCCACTCCATCAACCAGGCTTGCAGGTAGGAAAGCGCGCCGGGCAGCCCGAGCAGCACGCGGCGGCGCCCGCCGAGCGCGCACGCGTACTCGACCAGCTGGCGCAGCGTGTACACCGTCGGGCCGCACAGGTCGTAGCTCTTGCCGGCCGATGCGTGCTCGTCCAGCGCCGCGACCAAGGCGCGCGCCACGTCACCGACATAGACCGGCTGGAAGCGCGCCTCGGGGCAGGGCAGCGCGAGCACCGGCAGCCAGCGCGCGAGCGCCGCGAACGTGTTGAGGAACGCGTCGTCGGGGCCGAACACCACCGAGGGCCGGAACACGGTCACCTCGATGTCCTGCGCGGCGAGCACCAACTGCTCGCCCACCCCCTTGGAGCGCAGGTATTCGGAGGGCGCTGCGGGCGAGGCGCCGAGCGCGCTCATGTGCAGCAATCGTGCGACGCCGGCGGCGCGGCAGGCGCCGAGCAGCGCCTGCGGCAGCTCGACGTGCGCGCGCGCGAAATCCGGCCCGTAGTCGTTCGGTCCGCGCTCTGCGGCGCTCCCGCGACGGCTGTGCAGCACGCCGACCAGGTTGATCACCAGATCGCGCCCCGCGGCGAGCCGCTCGAGCGCCTGCGGTGCGTTTACGTCGCACTGCACCACTTCCACCGTGGGCAGCAGCAGCAGCGCCTTGGCGCGCTCGCGGCGACGCGTCGGAACGGTCACGCTGGCCCCGCGCGCGGCGAGCGCGGCGACCAGGTGCCGGCCTACGAAGCCCGCCCCGCCGACGACCAGGATGTTCTCGTAGCGCATCGTGCGGCGCGCTCAGGGAAGCGTGGCGTCTCCGCCGGAGGACGGATCGTCGGACGAAATCATGCCCAGTCGCGCCTTGAGCGACGACGGCCCGTCGCCGTACAAGGACGCGTAGAAGATCGCGTTCGCCATCACCTTCTTCACGTAGCGCCGCGTCTCGTCGAACGGGATGTTCTCGGCGTAGATCGCCCCTTCGAGCGGCTTGGCGTCGCGCCAGCTCCTGGCGCGTCCCGGCCCCGCGTTATAGGCCGCCGACGCGAGCACCTCGTGACCGAGATTGTCGAGCACCAGCTTGAGGTATCCCGTGCCGAGGGTGATGTTCGTCTTCACCTCCGCCACGTGCCCGGGGTGATAGTGCTTCAAGCCGATCTTGTGCGCCACCCAGCGCGCGGTGCGCGGCATGAGCTGCATCAGGCCGCGCGCGCCGGCCGCAGAATGCGCATCGACGATGAAGTGGCTCTCCTGCCTCACCAGGCCGAGCACCCAGGCCTCGTCCACGCCGTGCTCGCGCGCGAACTCCGCGAACACGTCGCGGTACGGCGCCGGGTAGCGCAGCTCGAAGTTGTTCACGCGCCGGGTCATGTCGGCGGTCGTGATGCTGCGGTCGAACAGTTCTGCGCGGCGCGCCACTTCGGCGGCCGCGAGCAGCTGGCGATCGTCCATGCCGCGCAGCGCATAGCCCCACTCGAGCGCCCCCTCGGTGCGCAGGTCGAGCCGGTACAGCTCGAGGGCACGCAGGATGCCGGGCCGCGCGGCGACCGCGGCGACCTCCGCCTCGGTCGGCACATACCCGTCCTTGGGCGCGGTCGCGAGAAAGCCGAGTTCCTCCGCGGCGAGCACGCTGTAGAAATCGGTGCTGCCCGCGATGCGCATGTAGTAGGCGCGCGCCGCCTCGGGATCGCCCTGCGCCGCGAGCGCCCGCCCGTACCAGTAGGTCCAGGCGCTCAGGCGGCTTGCCTGCGGCGACATGCCGTCGATCGCCTCGCGTACCGCCTGCCAGTCGCCGGCGCGCAGCGCAGCGCGCGCCTGCCACTCCCGCTGCGTGTCGCTCAGCGCATAGTCGCCCGCCTCGGCGTACCACTGGAGCGCCTGGTCCTCGTGCGCGAGCGCGCCCTGGTAGCCGACCCACGCCCACAGGTAGGCGCGGTCCCCGTCGCCGAGCACCGAAGCGAGACGGCCCTGCAGCGCATCGGCGACCGCCCGCACGTCCTTGCGCGCCAGGCGCACGGCTGCGAGCACCAGAAGTTCGCGATCGGCGCGCGTCTTTGCGCTCAGGGGAACGCGACCGAGCAGCTTCTGCGGGTGCGTGGCCGCCAGCGTCAGGTTCGACTCGTTGGGCGATTCCCCCTTCGGCAGATAGTCCAGGGTGCGCTTCGCGGCGGCGATCTGGCCGTTCTCGAACAGTACGCGTACGCGCCGCCACACGTCACCCACGTCGATCGCGTTGCGCGCTGCGAGCTGGTCGACGAGCGCATTGCAGCCGTCGGGCAGCTCGCCCGGCTCGAGCCAGATCGAATTGAGCGCACGCAGCGCCACCCGCTCGCCGCGCGCGATGCGCGCGAGCCAGGCGTAGCAGCTCGTCTCGAGGTCGGGCGACGCCACCGATGCGCGCTCTTTTTCGAAGTCCGCCCAGTCGGCGCGCTGGCCGAGCACCTTGAGCCAGTCTGCGCGCAGCAGCTTGGCGACATAGGTGCCGGGATACTTGTCGAGGAACGCCTGAACGTCCGCGTCGCTCGCGTCTTCGAGGCGCAGCGACAGCGTCCAATACGCGACGTACGGCGCGAGCGCGTAGTCCTTGGGCAGCGCCTGCGCGGCGCGCGCGAGCTTCATCGGATCGCCCGCGTGGTAGGCGTCGTAGGCGGTGAGCACCGCTTCGTCCACGCTGCTGCCTCGCGCGGCGGCTTGCGCCATCGGCGCGAGCAGGCAAAGCACTAGCGTAACATTGCGGAAGTGCTTCAAAATCATCGACAAAGCATAGCACGGGCGTGGACCGCAAGGCATTGATGCAGTGGCGCAGAGGCGAGCGCGAGAGGCTCATCGCGGCGCGCCTGGCGCTCGCCCCGGCGACGCTGCTCGCGTGGCGCCGGAGCATCGACGCGCTGCTCGAGCGCGCCTTTCCGGGACTGGCCGGCAAGACGCTCGCGCTGTGCTGGCCGATCAAGAACGAGTACGACGCGCGCCATCTGGCGCACCGCCTGCGCGCCCGCGGCACGCGCACGCTGCTCCCGGTCGTGCTCGGCCCGGGCAGGCCGCTCGAATTCCGCGAGTGGCACCCCGGCGCGAGGATGGCCGAGGGGGCGCTCGGCATTCCTTACCCGGCCGAGGGTCCCGCCCTGGTGCCCGAAGTGGTGTTGCTGCCGATGAACGGCTGGGACATGCACGGCTACCGCCTCGGTTACGGCGGCGGTTTCTTCGACCGCACGCTCGCGGCCATTGCCGCCAGGCCGGTCGTGATCGGCGTGACATACGAGATGGCGCGCATCGACAGCATCCGCCCGCAGGACTGGGACATCCCGGTCGACTACGTGGCGACCGAGCGCGGCCTGTACCGGCGCGACCCGGAGGGGCTCGTCTTCCTGGGCATGCCGGAGCCGGGCGCGGCGGGCGCGCTCGCCTCGCCCGTGTGCTACGCGGACGAGCGCCACTTCGGCGGCGACGGCGGCTAGCGCTCCGTCAGCTGCAGCGTGCGGGCGGTCACCCCAGGAACAGCCGATAGGCCGGATTCCGCGACTCGTCGGCGCACGGATAGCCGAGCTTGTCGAGAAAGCGCCGGAACTCGCGCATCTCCGCGGGCGGCACCTGGATGCCGACCAGCACGCGGCCGTAGTCCGCGCCCTGGTTGCGGTAGTGAAACAGGCTGATGTTCCAGTCGCTGCGCATGTTGTTCAGGAAACGCATCAGCGCTCCTGGGCGCTCGGGGAACTCGAAGCGGTACAGGAGCTCGTTGGCGGCGCGCGTCGCGCGCCGATCGCCCGACCAGGGCGCACGCCCGCCGACCATGTGGCGCAGGTGCGTCTTCGCCATCTCGTTGTCCGACAGATCGAGCGTCTTCAGCCCGTGGCGCTCGAGCTTGCGCACGATGCGCGCCGTCTCGTCGCGGTTCGCGGTCTCGATGCCGACGAAGATGTGCGCCTCTCTCGACTCCGCGATGCGGTAGTTGAACTCGGTGATGTTCTTCGCGCCGAGCGTCGCGCAGAACTTCTTGAAGCTCCCCGGCCGTTCCGGGATGGTCACCGCGAGGATCGCCTCGCGGTGCTCGCCCAGCTCGGCCTGCTCGGCGATGAAGCGCAGGCGGTCGAAGTTGGTATTCGCGCCGCAAGCCACCGCGACCAAGGTCTTGCCGCGCGCGCCGTGCTTTTCCACCCAGGCCTTGGCGCCGGCGATCGCGAGCGCGCCCGCCGGTTCGAGCACCACGCGCGTGTCCTCGAACACATCCTTGATCGCGGCGCACATCTCGTCGGTATCGACCAGCACCATCTCGTCGACCAGCCGGCGCGCGAGCGCAAAGGTCTCCCTGCCGACCTGCTTCACTGCCACGCCGTCGGCGAACAGCCCGACCTGATCGAGCACCACCCTGCGCCCCGCCTCGAGCGAGCGCGCCATGGCGTCGGCATCGACCGGCTCCACGCCGACGATGCGCACCCCGGGGCGCACGCGCTTGACGTAGGCGGCGATGCCCGAGATGAGCCCGCCGCCGCCCACGGCCACGAAGATCGCATCGAGCGGCCCCGGATGCTGGTGCAGGATCTCCATGCCGATGGTGCCCTGTCCCGCAATGACGTCTGGGTCGTCGTAAGGATGGACGAACGCGAGGCCGCGGCGGCGCTTGAGCTGCAGCGCGTGGGCGTACGCGTCCGCGTAGGTATCGCCGTGCAGCACGACTTCGGCGCCGCGTGCGGCCACCGCATCGACCTTGATGCGCGGCGTGGTGACGGGCATGACGATCACCGCGCGGCAGCCGAGCTTCTGCGCGGCGAGCGCAACGCCTTGCGCGTGGTTGCCCGCGCTCGCCGCGATGACGCCCTTCTTAAGCTTTGCAGGCGGCAGGTTCGCCATCTTGTTGTACGCGCCGCGCAGCTTGAACGAGAATACCGGCTGCAGGTCCTCGCGCTTGAGCAGCAGCGTGTTGCCCAAGCGCTTCGACAGCCCCGCCGCGCGCTCGAGCGGCGATTCGATCGCCACGTCGTACACGCGCGCCTTGAGGATGCGCTCGAGATAATCGTTGCGTTTCACGCAGAAAAGACTAGCACACCCTGGACGCGCTCCTTTCGCCTGAAGGCGGCCTTGCCGGCCTGTTCGCCGCGAGCTTCGTCGCCGCGACGCTCGTGCCGCTTTCTTCCGAAGCGGTCCTGTTCGGCTACCTCAAGCTCTATCCCGAGCACGCGGCGCTCGCGCTCGCGCTCGCCACGCTCGGCAACACCGCAGGCGGCATGACGACCTACGCCCTCGGGCGCCTGCTGCCCGGGCGCACGCGCGAGCAGCTCGACGCGCGCGCGCTCGGCTGGCTGGAGCGTCACGGCAGCCCGGCGACCTTCTTCGGCTTCCTGCCGCTGGTGGGCGACGCGCTGTGCCTCGCCGCCGGCTGGCTGCGCGTCAACTGGCTGGCCGCGCTCGTGTTCATGGCCGCGGGGCGCCTCGCGCGCTATCTGCTCGTCGCCCATTTTTCTTGATTTGCAGCAAAGCCGGGCGGCGCTCGGGGGCTAGGCTTGACTCATGCATCCACGCAACCGGCTGTTCATCGCGCTCGCGCTCGTCTACGGCCTGGCCGGCGGGCTGCTCGCGCTCGCGCGCCTCGCCGCGCCGCAGCTCGTCCCGGGGGACGTCACGCGCGCGCATGCGCACCTGATGCTGCTTGGCCTGGTGCTGATGACGATCTACGGCGTGGCGCTGCACGTCTTGCCGCGCTTCGGCGGCTACCGGCTGCGCTCCGAGCTGCTCGCCTGGGCGCAGTTCTGGCTCGCCAACGCCGGGCTGCCGTGCATGGTCGCCGGCTGGCTCGCGACGCTACGCTGGCTGGTGGTGCTCGGCGGCGCGCTGAGCGTCGCGGCGATGCTCGCCTTTGCAGTGAACGTGGTGTTCACGGTGCGGCTCGCGCCTCCGGCGGTAGGCCGATGAGCGAATACCGCGGCTGCGAGCTGCCCGAGGACCTCTGGTACGACCTCGATTACTGCTGGGTTCGGCCGGAGGCCGACGGCAGCTTCCGCGTCGGCATCACCGACCCGGCGCAGACGATGGCCGGGCGCGTGCAGTACGCGACCTTCCGTGCGGTCGGCTCGCGCCGCGAAAAGCGCAAGCCGGTCGCGCGCCTCGAGTCGGGCAAGTGGGCGGGCGGCGTGCCGGCGCCGTTCGCGGGCACCATCGTCGCGGTGAACGAGCGGGTCGCGGCCGACCCCGGACTGATCAACGTCGCGCCTTACACCGACGCGTGGCTGGTGCTGATGAAACCGGACGAACCGCAGGCGGCGCTCGCCTCGCTCGCGCGCGGCGAAGCCGCGCAGGCAGGATTGCGCGCCTGGATCGACCGCTACGACGTCGACTGCATGCGCTGCACGGAGTGACGATGCGCGTCGAGCTGCTCGTTTCCGACTGGTGCGCGACCTGCCCGGCGGCCGAAGCCGTGTGGCGCCAGGTGGCGGCCGAGAAGGAGATCGATTACGCCGTGCTCGACCTCGCGCAGCCCGAGGGCAAGCGCCTGGCGCGCGACCTGCACGTGCGCACGATCCCGGCGCTCGCGATCGACGGGGTGCTGAAGGCGGTCGGCGTCGTGCCGCTCGCCGATGCGCGCAAGCTCGTCGCCGCAGCGCCCGAGCGCGCCGCAGGCGCGGCGCGCCACGTCGGCATGCTGCTCGGGCGCGACGAGCGCCTGTTCGCGCTCTCCGCGCTCGGCTGGCTCGTCGTCTCCGGCTTCGCCATGCTCGCCGAGGGCTCGCTGCTCGAGCCTGCGCCGATGCACCTCTACGGCGGCTTCGTCCTGTGCCTCATCTACGCGCTCGGCGCGCACATGCTGCCGCGCTTCACCGGTCGCCCAATTCGCGGCGGAGCGTGGTCGGGCGCTCAGCTCGCGCTCGCCAATACGGGGATCGCGCTGTTCGCCTTGGGTGCCTCGCTCGCAGGCGGGGCGCTCCTGTGGCTGTCGCTCGCGCTGTTCACCGTCCGGCTGTGGCCGGTGCTGTCCTCGCCTCAGAGCCGCTGAAGCTTGCGCGCTGCGCCGGCGTAGAGCACGTCGCGCATTGCGCCCGCTGCGCGCGCATGGAAGGCCACGGCCGGCGGATCGAAATCGCGCGCCGGAACCGGCGCGTGCGCGAAATGCCCGTAGCGGTCGGTCCCGCGCACCAGGGCGGCGCAGTCCCAGGCGCCGACCACCTGCTCCGTCTCGGGCGGCATGAAATGCATCGATACGCCGATGCGGCGGTCGCGCGACAGGTTCGGTCCCGAGCCGTGCGCGAGGCAGTAGTTGTGCAGCGACATCTCGCCGGCGCGCAGCGGCATGCTCGCCGCGCGCGACTCGTCCAGGCCGCGGATCGACTGACCGCGCGTCAGCATGTTGTCCTCGTCGTAGGTGTCCTCGTGCGCGAGCGTCTTTCCGGAGTGCGTGCCGGGCATCACCTTCATGCAGCCGGCCTGGACGCTCGCATCCGCGATCGCGAACCAGGCCGTCACGACGTTGCGGCTCGACAGCCCCCAGTAGGTGTTGTCCTGGTGCCATGAGACGAAGCTCTTCGAGCCCGGCTCCTTGATCCAGAAGATGGTGCTCCAGCAAAGGATGTCCGGGCCGATCAGCTGCTCGATCGGATCGAGCACGCGCGGATCGCGGATCAGGTCGTCGAGCCATTTGAACAGCAGGAACGCGCGGCTGCGCTGGCCGGGCTCGAGCCGGCCGCCCTGCGTCGCCTCGAAGTCCTCCAGCTTCCTGCGCAAGCCGGCGGCCTCGGTTGCCGTCATCACCGCCACCGGGCAGACGTAGCCGTCGCGGCGGTATTGGGCGACCTGCTCGGCAGTCAGCGGCATGCGGGCCTCCTAGAGAGCGTTGCGCACGATATTCTGCGCCTCCGCGACGATCGCATCGAGGTGCGCTTCGCTCTCGAAGCTCTCGGCGTGGAGCTTGCAGATGTCCTCGGTTCCCGAGGGGCGAGCGGCGAACCAGCCGTTCTCGGTCACGACCTTGAGTCCGCCGATCGGTGCGCCGTTGCCCGGCGCGCGCTTGCCCGCGAGCGGATGCAGCGCCACCTCAGGCCGCCTGCAGCTTGGCGACGCTCACCGCGAGCCACTTGACGCCCTGCGCGCCGAAGTTCACCTGCACGCGCGCGTCGTTGCCCTGGCCTTCCGCGTCCACGATCACCCCGGTACCGAACCTGGGATGCATGACGTTCTGACCGATTCGGAATCCGCCGGTATCCCGCGGCCTGGCGAACGCGGGTTCCTTCTTCTTCGGCGGGCTCCAGGCGAGCGCCTCGCGCACGCGCTGGCCGGCGAAGCGCGGCGTCAGCCACTTCACCAGGCCCGCGGGGATCTCCTCGAGAAAGCGCGAGGGCAGGTTGTAGCGCGTCTGCCCGTGCAGCATGCGCGTGCGGGCGAAGCTGAGGTAAAGGCGCTTGCGCGCGCGCGTGATGGCGACGTAGGCGAGGCGCCGCTCCTCCTCCAGCCCGTCCTTCTCCGTCACGCTCTGCTCGTGCGGGAACAGCCCCTCCTCGAGCCCGGTGAGGAACACTGCGTCGAACTCCAGGCCCTTGGCCGAGTGCACGGTCATCAGCTGCAGCGCGTCCTGGCCCTCGCCCGCCTGGTGCTCGCCCGCCTCGAGCGCGGCGTGCGCGAGGAAGTCGACGAGCGGATCGCCCGTTTCCTCCAGCCCGGTCTCGCGCTCGTCCGAGTCGAAGGCTGCGGCCGCGTTCACCAGCTCGCCGAGGTTCTCGACGCGCTCGGCGCCTTCGCGCTCGGCCTTGTAGTGCTCGATCAGGCCGCTACGCGCGACCACCAGCTCGACCTTCTCGGCGAGCGGCAGGTTCGCCGATTCCGCGCGCAGGCTCTCGATGAGCGCCTTGAACTGCGCCGCCTTGCCGGGCAGCGCGTCGAGCGCGCCATAGAGCGAGCTTCCCGCGCGCGCCGCGGCGTCCTGCAGCTGCTCCAGGCTGCGCGCGCCGATGCCGCGCGGCGGAAAGTTCACCACGCGCAGGAACGCGCTGTCGTCGCCGGGAGAGGCGACCAGGCGCAGGTAGGCGAGCGCGTGCTTCACCTCGGCCCGCTCGAAGAAGCGCAGCCCGCCATAGACGCGGTACGGGATCCCGGCCGAGAACAGCGCGTGCTCGAGCACGCGCGACTGGGCGTTCGAGCGGTACAGCACCGCGATGTCGACCCGGCGCGTGCCCTCGCGGGCGAGCGCCTGCACTTCCTCGGCGACGAAGCGCGCCTCGTCCGCATCGGACTCGCCCTCGAACACGCGCAACGGATCGCCGCTGCCCGCCGCGGTCCACAGGTTCTTGCCCAGGCGCTTGCGGTTGTGCGCGATGAGCGCGTTCGCGGCGTCCAGGATGTTGCCGTGGGAGCGGTAGTTCTGCTCCAGCCGGATCACGTGCGCGACCCGAAAGTCGCGCTCGAACTCGGCCATGTTGCCGACGTTCGCGCCGCGGAAGGCGTAGATCGACTGGTCGTCGTCGCCCACCGCGAAGATCGCGCTCGAGCGTCCCGCGAGCAGCTTGAGCCAGCGGTACTGCAGGCGGTTGGTGTCCTGGAACTCGTCCACCAGGATGTGGCGGAAGCGCGCGGCGTAGTGCTCGCGCAGGACCTCGTTCCTCGCCAGCAGCTCGTAGCTGCGCAGCAGCAGCTCGGCGAAATCGACCACGCCCTCGCGCTGGCACAGCTCGTCGTAGGCGGCATACAGCTCGACGAAGCGGCGCGTGCTTTCGTCGGCCGCCTGCACGTCGCGCGCGCGCAGCCCCTCCTCCTTGCGCGCGCTGATGAAGTACTGCACCTCGCGCGGCGGCGTGCGGTCTTCGTCGGCGCCGAGCGACTTGAGCAGGCGCTTGACCACCGCGAGCTGGTCCTGCGAGTCGAGAATCTGGAAGGTCTGCGGCAGGCCCGCGTCGCGATGGTGCGCGCGCAGCATGCGGTTCGCGAGGCCGTGAAACGTGCCGATCCACATTCCGCGCAGGTTGAGCGGCAGCATGGCCGACAGACGGGTGAACATCTCGCGCGCGGCCTTGTTGGTGAAGGTGACCGCCAGCAGCCCGCCCGGCGAGACGCGCTCGCCCCTGACGAGCCAGGCGATGCGCGTGGTGAGCACGCGCGTCTTGCCGCTGCCCGCGCCGGCGAGGATGAGCGCGTGCTCGTCCGGCAGGGTGACCGCGGCGAGCTGTTCCGGATTGAGGTTTTCGAGGTGCAGCGACAAGCCGCGAATTATACGCGGCCGCTCACCTCGAAATCGCCGGCACGCCGAGGCCCGGCATGCTGCGCAGCCGCGCCGCGAGCGCCTCGGCGTCGGCCCTGCTCGCCAGGTCGGCGATGCGCACGTGATACGCGAATCCGCCTTGCGTCTTCACCGGAACGATGCGCGCGGCGTAGCCCGCGGCGCGCAGCGCATCGTAGACGGCGAGCGCCGCTGCCTGGCTGTCGGCGCTCGCGAGCGTCAGCTTCCAGCGCCCTCCCGCGACGGCAGCGCCGGCGCCCTGCGCGATCTCGGTTTCGGCGGCCCACTTGGCGAGCTGCTCCGGCGTGATGAAGCCGACCGGCTGCGATACGCCGTTCTCGCGCACGTAGAACTGGCGCGGCCGGTCCATCTCGATCGCACCTTCGTTCTCGGGCTGAACTTCGATCTTCCCGTCGATCAGGCAGATGATCTGCTTTGCCTCGGTCGACCTGCCCCACAGATCGGTGCCGCGGATGCCGGCGGTCACCTGACGCACCGTGATGCGCACGTCGCGGCGGCGCGTCTTGGCAAGCGCGTCGGTGGTGAAGCGGAACGCTCCCTCGAGAACCTTCATCGCGCTCTTGAAGATGCCGCCCGCATCGGGCTCCATCTCGGAGAGCGCGAGCCGGGCGTCCGCGCCGAGCTTGACGCGGCTGCCCTCGGCGAAGCGCACGAGCAGCCGCGCGCCGCCGCCGGTGCGCAGCTCGTCGCCCGCGCGCAGCGCCATGCCCGGTGCGAGCGGCTCGAGGCGGCCGTCGCGCGCCACCCAGGCTGGCATCTGCACGCCTTCGATGACGGCCGCAGGCAGCGCCGCCGCCTCGCCCGCGGCGAGCGCGAGTCCGGCGCCCAGCAGCAGCGCAAAGCTATAATTCGCGGCTTCCCCCACCCTCATTGGCACCCGTCCGCAGGCATGCAAGACCGTTACGATGCGCTAAGCGTGGAGCGCGAGGCCCAGGAATTCTGGGAATCCCGCGGCTCGTTCCGCGTCCCCGAAGACCCCGCGCGTCCCAAGTTCTACTGCCTGTCGATGTTCCCTTACCCCTCCGGGAAGCTGCACATGGGGCACGTCAGGAACTATACCATCGGCGACGTGCTCACCCGGCACTACCGCATGCGCGGGATGAACGTGCTGCAGCCGATGGGCTGGGACGCGTTCGGCCTGCCCGCGGAGAACGCGGCCATGGCGAACAAGGTGCCGCCCGCGAAGTGGACCTGGGACAACATCGCATACATGAAGTCGCAGCTGAAAAGCCTCGGCTTCGCCCTCGACTGGTCGCGCGAGCTCGCCACCTGCCGGCCCGACTACTACACGTGGAACCAGTGGTTCTTCACGCGCCTTTTCAGGAAAGGACTCGCGTACAAGAAAACCGGCATCGTGAACTGGGACCCCGTCGACCAGACGGTGCTCGCCAATGAGCAGGTGATCGACGGGCGCGGCTGGCGCACCGGCGCGCAGGTCGAGAAGCGCGAGATTCCGATGTATTTCCTGCGGATCACCGCCTATGCCGACGAGCTGCTCGCGGCGCTCGATGAGCTGCCCGGCTGGCCCGAGCAGGTCAAGCTCATGCAGAAGAACTGGATCGGGCGCTCCGACGGCGTGCGCGTCGGCTTCGAGTACGAGCTCGAGGGCGAGCGGCGCGTGCTGTGGGTGTTCACCACGCGCGCGGATACCCTGATGGGCGCCACCTTCTGCGCGGTCGCGGCGGAGCATCCGATCGCGGCGTGGGCCGCGCAGCGCGACCCGCAAATTCGGGAATTCGTCGAGGAGTGCCGGCGCGGCGCGGTGATGGAGGCCGACCTCGCCCAGCTCGAGAAGAAGGGCATGCCCACCGGGCTTTACTGCACTCACCCGCTCTCGGGCGAGAGGATCCCGGTGTGGGTCGCGAACTACGTGCTCATGGGGTACGGCGAAGGCGCCGTCATGGCGGTGCCCGCGCACGACGAGCGCGACTACGCCTTCGCGCTCAAGTACGGCCTGCCGGTTAAGCCCGTGATCCGCCATCCGCTCGGCGACGACGTGCCCGAGCCCTGGCGCGCCCAGTATGCCGAGTACGGCACCTGCATCAACTCGGGCAAGTACGACGGGCTGGACTACCAGGCCGCGGTCGACGCGATCGCTGCCGACCTGAAGGCGAAGAACCTGGGCGAAAAGCAGGTGCAATGGCGCCTGCGCGACTGGGGCATCTCGCGCCAGCGCTATTGGGGCTGCCCGATTCCGATCGTGCACTGCCCCGGCTGCGGCGACGTGCCGGTGAAGGACGAGGACCTGCCGGTCCTGCTGCCCGAAGACCTGGTGCCGGACGGCACGGGCAATCCCCTGAACAAGCTGCCCGCCTTCCTCGACACGCGCTGCCCCGCCTGCGGCAAGCCGGCCCGGCGCGAGACCGACACCATGGACACGTTCGTCGACTCGTCGTGGTACTTCGCGCGCTTCGCCAGTCCGGGCAGCGACGCCGCGATGATCGATGCGCGGGCGCGTTACTGGATGCCGGTCGACCAGTACATCGGCGGCATCGAGCACGCGATCCTGCACCTGCTCTATTCGCGCTTCTTCACGCGCGTCATGCGCGACGAGGGCATGCTCGAGGTCTCCGAGCCGTTCACCAACCTGCTCACGCAAGGCATGGTGCTCGCGGAGACCTATTACCGCGACACCCCGCAGGGGCGGCGCGAGTGGGTCAACCCATCGGAGGTCGAGGTCGGCCGCGACGCGAAGGGCAAGATCGTCTCGGCGAAGCGCCGCACGGACGGCGCACAGGTGGTCTTCGCCGGCGTCGGCACGATGTCCAAGTCGAAGAACAACGGCGTCGATCCCCAGGCGCTGATCGAGAAGTACGGCGCCGACACGGCGCGCTTCTTCATCATCTTCGCCTCGCCCCCGACCAACACGCTCGAGTGGTCCGACGAGGGCGTCGAGGGCTCGTACCGGTTCCTGAAGCGGCTGTGGGCCTACGGCGCGAAATTCGACACGGCGGCCCGTGGCGCGGGCGAGCCGGCGCTCGAGCGGTCGGTGCGCTTCGAGCTGCACTCGGTGCTCCGCCAGGCGAACTACGATCTCACGAAGCACCAGTTCAATACGGTGGCCTCCGCGGCGATGAAGATCCTCAATTCGCTCGAGAAGCTGCCCGGTCGCACGCCGGCGGCCGAGCAAGGGCTGTCGATCCTGCTGCGGCTGCTCTCGCCGATCACGCCGCACATCTGCCACCACCTGTGGCGCGCGCTCGGCTTCGGCGAGGACGTGATGCAGGCGGCCTGGCCCGAGCCCGATCCCGCCGCCTTGGAGCAGGACGAGATCGAATTCGTAGTTCAGGTCAACGGCAAGACGCGAGGTACGGTTCGGGTACCGGCTTCCGCAGACGAGGAAACGACGGCTTCCTTGGCCATTACGGCAATGAGCAAGTTCGTTGGAGACAGACAAGTTCGCAAGACGATCGTCGTACCGCGACGCCTAGTGAACATCGTGGTTTAATGCGAACGCTCCTCATCGTTCTCGCAGTTTCTCTTGCCGGCTGCGGCTTCCAGCTGCGCGGCGCAGCGCAGCTGCCGTTCGACACCGTGTACGTGCCCGCGGCCGCGGGAGGCATTGCGCTCGACCTGAAGCGCAACATCCAGGCGGGCACCAACGCCAAGGTGGTGGACGATCCGAAGAAAGCGGAGGCGGTGCTCGAGTTCAGCAGGGAGGAGCGCCAGAAGGTGATCCTGTCGCTTACCGGGACGGGCGCGGTGAGCGAATATCAGCTGCGCTACCTGGTGAGCTTCCGCGTCCGCGACAACAAGGGCAAGGATTACGTTCCGCAGAGCACGATCCAGCTCACGCGCGACGTCACCTTCAACGACGCCGCGGTGCTCGCCAAGGAATCCGAGGAGCAGCTGCTCTACCACGACATGCAGGTCGACATGGTGCAGCAGATCATGCGGCGGCTCGCCGCGGCCAAGCGGCCGCAGGCCTGAAGCGCGATGCCGCTGCGCGCCGAGCAGCTGGCAGCGCAGCTTGCGCGCGCGCTCGCGCCCGTGTACACGATTCACGGCGACGAGCCGCTGCTCGCGCTCGAGGCCGCCGACGCGGTGCGCGCCGCCGCGCGCAAGGCGGGCTACACCGAGCGAGAAGTGTTCTTCGCCGAGCGCGGCTTCGACTGGGCCGAGCTCAGGCACGCCGGCGCGAGCCGCTCGCTGTTCGGCGGCCGGAAGATTCTCGAGCTGCGTGTACCGAGCGGCAAACCCGGCACGCAGGGCGCCGAGGCGATCGCGGCGCTGTGTGCCGACCCCAACCCGGAGCAGCTGCTGCTCGTGTCGCTGCCCCGCCTGGATCGCGCGGGGCAGAATTCGGTCTGGTTCGCCGCGCTCTCCGCGGCGGGCGTTCTGGTCGACGTGTTCCCCGTCGAGCGGGCGCGCCTGCCGGCCTGGATCGGCGAGCGGCTGGCGCGCCAGGGCCAGC
This sequence comes from Burkholderiales bacterium, assembly GCA_035624675.1. Lineage (GTDB taxonomy): Bacteria > Pseudomonadota > Gammaproteobacteria > Burkholderiales > SG8-39 > DAHVFK01. The sequence continues at coordinate 5,618 of DASPRB010000147.1, read as the reverse complement.
GCGCCGGCCGCGAGGTGCTCGAGTTCCTCGCCGACCGGGTCGAGGGCAACCTGCTCGCCGCGTTTCAGGAAGTGCAGAAGCTTGCGCTGCTCGCCCCGCCCGGCGAGCTCGCGCTCGAAGAGGTGCGTGCGGCGGTGGCGAACGTGGCGCGCTACGACGCGTCCGACGCGTCGGCCGCGCTGCTCGCCGGCGACATGTCGCGCTATGCGCGCGTCATCGACGGCCTGCGCGGCGAAGGCGAGGCGCCGAGCTACGTGCTGTGGGCCATCGCCGAGGACCTGAGGGCGCTCGCACGCATCAGACAGGGCCTCGCCGCCGGCCGGCCGCTCGACGCGCTCATGCGCGAGAACCGCGTGTGGGGGCCGCGCCAGGCGCTGGTGCGCGGCGCGCTCAACCGCTACGCGCCCGCCGCGCTCGAGCGCTCGCTCGTCCAGGCGGCCGCGGTCGACCGCGCGATCAAGGGCGCGGCGCGCCGCGAGCCCTGGGATGAGTTCCTCAAGCTGGGGTTAAAATTGACCCATGGATCAGAAGCTTGACGCGAAGGCGGTAGACGTGCGCGCGTACATGCGCGAGCTTGGGCTCGCCGCGCGCGCCGCCGCACGCGAGCTGGCGCGTGCCGATACGGACATCAAGAACCGGGCGCTGCGCGCGATGGCCGCTGAGATCCGCGCGCGCTCGGCCGAGCTGCTCGAAGCCAACAGCGCCGACGTGGCGCAGGCGAGGAGCGAGGGCTGCGACGCGGCGTTCCTCGACCGGCTCACGCTCACGCCGGCCGGCGTCGAACAGATGGCCGAGGGACTCGAGCAGGTCGCCGCGCTGCCCGACCCCGTCGGCGAGATCACCGACCGCGTGCGCCGTCCGAGCGGCATCGAGGTCGCGCGCATGCGCGTGCCGATCGGGGTGATCGGCATCATCTACGAGTCGCGCCCGAACGTCACGGCCGACGCGGCCGGGCTGTGCGTCAAGGCGGGCAATGCCTGCATCCTGCGCGGCGGCTCAGAAGCGCTGCACGCCAATCAGGCGATCGCGGCCTGCGTGCGCGCCGGCCTTAAGAGCGCCGGCCTGCCGGAGGCGGCAGTGCAGGTGGTGAGGGTCGCCGATCGCGCCGCGGTGGGCGAGCTGATCACGATGCCGGAATACGTCGACGTGATCGTGCCGCGCGGCGGCAAGGAGCTGATCGCGCGCCTTGCGCGCGAGTCGCGCATCCCGATGATCAAGCACCTGGATGGCGTGTGCCACGTGTACGTGGACGACCGCGCCGACCCGGCGATGGCCGTCAGCATCGCCGACAACGCCAAGACGCAGCGCTACGGCACCTGCAACACCATGGAGACGCTGCTGGTCGCCGAGGCGATCGCGCCGCGCGTGCTGCCGCAGATCGGGGAGATCTTCCGCGCCAAGGGCGTGGAGATGCGCGGCGACGAGGCGACCCGCAGGCTGGTGGGCGACGCCAAGGCTGCGAGCGAGCAGGACTACTACACCGAATGGCTGGCGCCCGTCGTGTCGATCCGCGTCGTGCGCGGCCTGGACGAGGCGATCGCGCACATCGCCAAGTACGGCTCGCAGCACACCGACGCGATCGTGACGGAGGATCGCGCGCGCGCGGAGCGCTTCCTGCGCGAGGTCGACTCGAGCTCGGTCCTGGTCAACGCCTCGACGCGCTTCGCCGACGGATTCGAGTACGGCCTGGGCGCCGAGATCGGCATCTCCACCGACAAGCTGCACGCGCGCGGGCCGGTCGGCCTGCAGGGACTCACCACGCAGAAGTTCGTCGTCTTCGGCCACGGCGAGATCCGGCGATAGATGGCGTCGGGCGCGGTCGGCATCCTCGGCGGAACCTTCGATCCGGTCCACAACGCGCACCTGCGCATCGCGCAGCTTGCGCTCGACGTGCTCGCGCTCGGGCAAGTGCTCTGGATACCGACCGGCGCCCCGGGCTACCGCAATGCGCCCGTGGCCCCGGCCTCTGACCGCGTCGCCATGCTCGAGCTTGCCATCCGCGGCGAGCCGCGCTACGCGATCGACCGGCGCGAGCTCGCGCCCGGCGCCTCGGGCTACACCGTCGACACGCTGCGCGCGCTGCGCGCGGAGCGCGGAGCACCGGCGGAGCTCGTGCTGCTGATGGGCGACGACCAGTTCGAAAAGCTGGAAACCTGGCACCAGTGGCGCGAGCTGTTCGCGCTCGCGCGCATCGCCGTGTTCGCGCGTCCCGGGTGGGCGCCGCAGGCGAGCGCGGCCGTGCGCGCCGCCGGCGCGGTCGAGCGCGTCGACATGCCGCCGCTGGACATCTCCTCGACCGTGATCCGCGAACGCGTGGCGCGCGGCGAGGACATCGCGCGCCTCGTGCCACCGCAGGTGCTGCAGTACATTTCCTCGCATCGCCTATACCGCTGATGGATATCCGCACGAAGCAGCGCGCTGTCGTCGAGGCGCTCGAAGACGTCAAGGGGCGCGACATCGTCGTGTTCAACACCACACGCTTCGCCTCGATGTTCGAGCGCGTGGTGATCGCCAGCGGCGACTCGACGCGCCAGGTCATGGCCCTCGCCGACCGCGTTCAGGAGCGCATCCGCGAGCTGGGCGGCCGGGTGTACGGGGTCGAGGGGGAAGCGAACGCCGAGTGGGTGCTCGTCGACCTCGGCGACATCGTCGTGCACATCATGCATCCGGCGGTGCGCAGCTACTACAACCTGGAGGAAATCTGGGGCGGCAAGACGGTGCGCATGAAGCACGCCGCCGGCAGGCTCGCGCATGGCAAGGCTGCTCGTCCTCGCAGTCGGCACTAAGCCGCCCGCCTGGGCACAAGCTGCGTGCGCGGAGTACCTGAAGCGCATGCCGCGGCGCTTCGCGACCGAGCTGGCGACGGTGAAGGCGGAGCCGCGCACATCTGGCAAGTCGACTGCCCAGCTGCTCGTCGCCGAAGGCGCGCGCCTGCGCCACCGGCTGCCGCCCGGGGCGCGTCTGGTGGCGCTGGACGAGCGCGGCCGCGAGTTCGACAGCGCGGCGTTCGCCGCGCAGCTCGAGCGCTGGCTGGCCGCCGCCCAGCCGATCGCGTTCGTGATCGGCGGCGCCGACGGGCTCGATTTCGCGCTCAAGCAGCAGGCCTCACTGCTGATGCGCGTTTCGGCCTTCACGCTGCCGCACGCCCTCGCCCAGGTTGTGCTGTGCGAGCAGCTGTACCGCGCGGCGTCGCTGCTCGAGGGTCATCCGTACCACCGCGCATAGCTCGCGCCCCCCTCTGCTACACTTTGCGGCCATCCCAGGGGCGCCGCCGCAATGCTCACCTCGCTCGATCGCAGCATCTACCTCGCCTCGCGCAGTCCGCGTCGGCGCGAGCTCCTGTCGCAGATCGGCGTGCGCTTCCATCTGCTGCTGTTCCGCGCGCGGCCCGAATCGGAGCCGGAGGTGAACGAAGACGTGCTGCCGGGCGAAATGCCGGCCGCCTACGTGGAGCGCGTCGCGCGCGCCAAGGTCGAATCGGGCTGGAAGCGGCTGACCCAGCGCAATCTGCCGCGCTCGCCGGTGCTCGCCGCGGACACCACGGTCGCGATCGAGGGGCGCATCCTCGGCAAGCCCGCCAACCGCGGGGAGGCGGCGGAGATGCTCGCCGCGCTTTCCGGCGGGCGTCACGAGGTGCTGACCGCGGTCGCGGTGAAGTACGACGAGCAGCTCGAGTCCGCGCTTTCGGTGACTCAGGTGCGCTTTCGCCCGCTCGGCGCGGAGGAGATCCGCCAATACGTCACGACCGGCGAGTCGGATGACAAGGCGGGGGCTTACGCGATCCAGGGGCGCGCGGCGCAATTCGTCGCCGAGATCCACGGCAGCTACTCCGGGGTGATGGGGCTGCCGCTTTACGAGACGGCGCAGCTCATCGAGAAGGTCCTCTCCCCTCGTGAGCGAAGAAATCCTTATTAACGTCACGCCGCAGGAGACGCGCGTGGCGGTGCTGATGGCCGGCGTGGTGCAGGAGCTGCTGATCGAGCGCACCGCCAGCCGCGGCCTGGTGGGCAACGTCTACATGGGGCGCGTGGCGCGCGTGCTGCCCGGCATGCAGTCGGCATTCGTCGAGATCGGGCTGGAGCGCGCCGCATTCCTGCACGTGGCCGATATCTGGGAACACCGCCGGCAGGGGCCGGCGAACGGCGGCGAGACGGCGAAGCCGATCGAGAAGATCCTCGCCGAGGGACAGCCGGTGATGGTGCAGGTCGTGAAGGACCCGATCGGCAGCAAGGGCGCGCGCCTGTCGACGCAGGTGTCGATCGCCGGAAGGATGCTCGTCTACCTGCCGCAGGACCCGCACATCGGCATCTCGCAGAGGATCGAGGACGAGAGCGGCAGGAACCTGCTGCGCGAGAAGCTGAAGGAGCTTCTGCCGCCCGACGAGACCGGCGGCTTCATCATCCGCACGCTCGCCGAAGGCGCGCGCGACGAGGAGCTGCGCGCCGACCTCGACTACCTGCGCCACCTGTGGCGCGACATCCGCGCGCAGGCGCTCGGCGCGCAGCCACCCAAGCTCCTGTACCAGGACCTGTCGCTCGCGCAGCGCGTGCTGCGCGACATGGTCACCGACAGCACCGAGCACGTAGTGGTCGATTCGCGCGAGAACCACCAGAAGCTGGTCGCGTTCGCCGAGACCTACGTGCCGAAGATGCGCGGCAGGATCGAGCACTACATCGGCGAGCGGCCGCTGTTCGACCTGTACAACGTGGAGCCGGAGATCGAGCGCGCGCTGTCGCGCCGCGTGGAGCTGAAGTCGGGCGGCTACCTGATCATCGACCAGACCGAGGCGATGACCACCGTCGACGTCAACACCGGAGGCTTCGTCGGCCAGCGCAATTTCGACGACACGATCTTCAAGACCAACCTCGAGGCCGCGCAGGCGATCGCCAGGCAGCTGCGTCTCAGAAATCTCGGCGGGATCATCATCATCGACTTCATCGACATGGAGAACCCCGAGCACCGTGCCGCGGTGCTCGAGGAGTTCAACAAGGCGCTCGCGCGCGACCGCACCAGGATGACGGTCAACGGCTTCACCGCGCTGGGGCTCGTTGAGATGACGCGCAAGAGAACGCGCGAGTCGCTCGCGCACGTGCTGTGCGAGCCCTGCCCGGTGTGCAGCGGGCGCGGCGAGGTGAAGACCGCGCGCACCGTGTGCTACGAGATCCTGCGCGAGATCCTGAGGGAAGCGCGCGCATTCAACGCGCGCGAGTACCGCATTCTCGCCTCGCAGCCGGTAAACGACCTGTTTCTGGAGGAGGAGTCGGCTTCGCTCGCGATGCTCTCGGATTTCATCGGCAAGCCAATCTCGATGCAGGTCGAGGCGGGCTACTCGCAGGAGCAGTTCGACATCGTTCTGATGTAGGTAAACATGTCCCAGGAGCTGTGCTTTACGAGCGCGCGGCGGCTCGCCCGGATGATCCGCGCGCGCAAGGTCTCGGCGAGCGAGGTGATGCGCGCGTTCATCGCGCAGATCGAGCGCGTCAATCCGAAGGTGAATGCGATCGTCACCTTCCTGCCGGAGCGGGCGCTCAAGGAGGCCAAGAAGCTCGAGCGCAAGGGCGCGCGCCTCGGTCCGCTCGCCGGCCTGCCGATCGCCTACAAGGACCTGATCGACACCC
>DASPRB010000244.1:0-3396 GCA_035624675.1 Burkholderiales bacterium | reverse complement strand
GGAGGAGACCGAGACCGACCTGTTCGGCGAGCAGACCGTGCTGTGCGGCGGCTGCGTCGAGCTGGTGAAGAACGGCTTCGAGGTGCTGGTCGAGGCGGGCTACGCGCCCGAGATGGCGTACTTCGAGTGCCTGCACGAGCTGAAGCTCATCGTCGACCTGATGTACGAGGGCGGCATCGGCACGATGAACTACTCGATCTCGAACAACGCCGAGTACGGCGAGTACGTCACGGGGCCGAAAATCATCGACGCGCGCGTCAAGGACGCGATGCGCGCGGCGCTGGCGCGCATCCAGTCGGGTGAATACGCGAAGGACTTCGTGCTCGAGAACCGCGCCGGCGCACCGACGCTGCTCAGCCGGCGCCGCATGACGGCCGAGCACCCGATCGAGACCGTGGGATCCAGGCTGCGCGACATGATGCCCTGGATCCGCAAGAACCGCCTGGTCGACCAGTCGAAGAACTAGCCCCGGATCGATGGCGGCGAGCTACCCGCACCCGCTGATCGCGCGCGAGGGCTGGCCTTTCGTCGGCGCGGCGGTGCTCGCTGCCGCGCTCGTGTGGTGGCTCGCCGGCGGCTGGTGGTCGGTGCCGCTGTGGCTCGCGGCGCTGTTCGTGCTGCAGTTCTTCCGCGATCCGCCGCGCGAGGTGCCCGTAGATCCGCAGGCGGTGGTGTCGCCCGCCGACGGGCGCATCGTCGCGGTGCACAAGGCGCGCGACCCCTGGCTCGAGCGCGATGCGCTCAAGGTGTCGGTGTTCATGAACGTGTTCAACGTGCACTCGAACCGCTCGCCGGTCGATGGCACGGTGCAGAAGCGCTGGTACCACCACGGCAGCTTCGTAAACGCGGCGCTCGACAAGGCCTCGAGCGAGAACGAGAGGAACGCCCTGTGGCTGCGCACGCGCGACGGACAGGATGTCACCTGCGTGCAGATCGCGGGGCTGATCGCGCGCCGCATTCTGTGCTACGTTGACGCAGGCAGCGAGCTCGGCAAGGGGCAGCGCTACGGCTTCATCCGCTTCGGCTCGCGGCTGGACGTCTACCTGCCGCTGGATGCCGAGCTGAGCGCGGCGCTGGGTGAGAAGGTCTACGCGGGAGAGAGCGTGTTGGCGAGGCTGGCGCGACATGGATGAGCCTATCGAGCACGAACCCGGCATCCGCCCGCCGGTCGGCATGCTGCGCCGGCGCGGCATCTACCTGCTGCCGAACCTGTTCACCACCGCGGCGCTGTTCGGCGGCTTCTACGCGATCGTGCAGGCGATGAACCAGCACTACGAGATCGCGGCGGTGGCGATCTACATCGCGATGGTGCTGGACGGCCTGGACGGGCGCATCGCGCGCCTGACGCGCACGCAGAGCGAGTTCGGCGCCCAGTACGACAGCCTGTCGGACATGGTGTCGTTCGGCGCTGCCCCGGCGCTGGTGATCTACGAGTGGGCGCTCAAGGGCCTGGGCAAGCTCGGCTGGGTGGCGGCCTTCGTGTACTGCGCCGGCGCGGCGCTGCGCCTGGCGCGCTTCAACACCAACATCGAGGTCGTCGACAAGCGCTGGTTCCAGGGGCTGCCGAGCCCCGCGGCGGCGGCGCTGGTCGCCGGCCTGATCTGGGTGATGAGCGACTACGGCCTGGGCGGCGAGACCTGGCTCATGTGGCTCGCCTGGGTGGTGACCATGTTCGCCGGAGTGACGATGGTGACCAACGTGCCGTTCTACAGCTTCAAGGACATCAACCTGAAGAAGAGCGTGCCGTTCTGGGCGGCGCTCGCGATCGTCGCCGCCATGACCGTGATCGCCACCAAGCCCGCGTTGATGCTGTTCCTGCTGGTGGTGGCCTATGCCGTCTCGGGCTACGTGCATTGGGCGCTCGGCAAGCGCCCGCGCAGGATCGTGTGAGCGTGCGCACGGCGCTGTTCAACCTCGGCTTCCGTCCCTTTTACCTGCTCGCCGCGCTGTTCGCGGCGCTCGCGGTGCCAGCGTGGGTGGCCGATCTCACCGGCCACGGCTGGCCAGCGGGCTATCTCGAGGGCCTCGTCTGGCACCAGCACGAGATGGTGTTCGGCTTCGCGCTCGCGGTGATCGCGGGCTTTCTGCTCACCGCCGGCCGAGTGTGGACCGGGCGCGCAACGCCTTCCGGCGCGCCGCTCGCGCTGCTCGCCGCGCACTGGCTCGCCGCGCGCGTGCTGATGGTGACCGGGCCGGGCTGGCTCGGCGCGCTGGTCGACGGCGCGTTCCCCTTCGTCGTCGCCTTCGTGCTCGGGCGCGTGATCTTCGCAGCGCGCAACGTGCGCAACTACTTCGTGCCTGCGCTCATCGCCGTGCTCGGCCTGGTGAACGTCGGCTTCCATTTGTCGGCGCTCGGACTGATCGAGGCGCCACCCTCGCTCTGGACGCAGGGCGGTCTGTACCTCGTGCTGCTGCTGCTAATCGTGATGACGGGCCGCGTCGTGCCTTCGTTCACGGCGAATGCGCTGCCGCAGGCGAAGATGCGCCGCTCGGCGGTGCTCGACTACGCCGCGATCGCGCTCTCGGCGATCGCGTTCGCCTGCGCGCTCGGCGAGGTCGACGGCTGGCTCGGCGCCGTCCCGGCGTTCGCCGCCGCCGCGCTGCATGCCGCGCGCCAGGCGGGCTGGGCGCCGTTCGCCACGCGCGGCCGCCCGATCCTGTGGATCCTGCACCTGTCGCACGCCTGGATCCCGGTCGGCTTCGTGCTGCTCGGCCTCGCGGCCTTCGGCCTGGTGATCGGTGCGGCGCCGCTGCACGCCTTCGCGGTAGGCGCGCTCGCCGGCACCATCATCGGCATGATCACGCGCACCGCGCTCGGCCATACCGCTCGGCCGCTCGCCGCCGGGCGCTCTGAGCTCGCCTGCTACGTGCTCGTGCAGTGCGCGGCCGTGGCGCGCGTCGCCGCCGCGCTCGTGCTGACGGCCTACATGCCGCTGGTCTACCTGTCCGCGACGCTGTGGAGCGCGGCGTTCCTCACCTACTTCTTTGCCTACGCGCCGCGCCTAGCCAGCCCGCGCCTGGACGGCCGCCCCGGCTGAGCGCTTGCGCGCGCCCGGGGTGCGCGCTATATTCGGCCCCATGGCTTCGACCTTACGGCTCGAGCTTCCTCTTTCCGGCGTGGCGCTTCTGCTGGCCGGTCTGCTGCTGCGCCTCGCGCGCACAAACTAAAACCCCCAATTCGGCAGTACCCCTTTCCCGCCTCTCGCGGCGGACGGGCATTCGTGCATCTGCACCCTAGGAGCGGACCATGAGCAACAAGCAAAAACTCATCATCTTCGACACCACCATGCGCGACGGCGAGCAGAGCCCCGGCGCCTCGATGACCAAGGACGAGAAGCTGCGCATCGCCAAGGCGCTGGAGCGCATGCGGGTCGACGTGATCGAGGCGGGCTTCCC
>DASPRB010000242.1:0-2305 GCA_035624675.1 Burkholderiales bacterium | reverse complement strand
CCCCGGCCTTCGCACCAGGCGATGAGTCCCTCTCCGGAAACGACGCGCATTGGGATGGCGAGACACATGAACCGACCCTGCCCGACCGACCCGCCAAGTCTGGTCGGGCACGCGCCTTGCGGCTTGACCTAGATCAACCCTGCGCGGTCAGAAGGTCTGGTACTGGAAGCGCGTATGCGCCTCGGGCAGGCCGGGCCGTTCGATCTGCACGTCGATCACGTACGGCTGCGAGCCGTTGCTCATCCTGAAGTAGTTGCCATAACTCACGAAGCCGTTGATCGACATCGGCTCGAGCTGGCGCGTCTCGCCGCCCGTGCCGGCCTGCTCGACGCTGACGCGCACCTGCGCGTCGCGGATCCCCGCGTGGGTACTCGCGTCGAACAGCGACAGGTTGACGTGATAGGCGCCCGCTCCCGCCGCCCCGCGATGCATCGCCTTCTCGGCCTGCTCGCGCGCGGGCAGCGCCTGCACGGCCACCGCGGCCGTGACGCCCAGGTACACGTCCATGCCGTTCACGATGTGGTGCGTGGCTGAAAGCTCGCGGCCCTGCGCGCCCGGGAGCAAGCACGCCCCCCCGAGCAGCGCCGCGCACAGCACCGCCGATCTGATGGCTGTCTTCATGGCGTCCTCCGCATGTCCTGGCGAAGCGCCGCTGCGGGGGCAGCGACGCGCCCCGCCATCCCTTGGTGGGTCCGCAAATTCGAACACATTTTCAAGAACGGCGTTCTGATTCAGGTCAAAGTCAGGCGCTGCGCGGGACGAATGTGAGGCTTTGCAAGCGGCGCGGCGCCATGCACGGGGGTTTCCGGCGGCGCCGTGGTTTGATGCGCCATCGCGGTACAAAACGACTACGCACACGCATGGAAAACTCGAAAGCCCGGAACGCCCTGCCGATCGTCGACTCGTTCGACTTGGCCGTCACCCGCTACCTGTCCGGCCTCGCCGATGACGCCGACACGCTGCGCAAGCTGCGCGACATGACCGCGCAGCTCGACGCGCTGCTCGACGAAGAGCGCGCGCGCGAGCTGCTGCGCGCGATCGACAGGCACACCTCGATGGTGTTCGAGCCGCCCGTGGCGGCGAAGAACGCCGCCTTTCCCCTGCCCTACGTCAGCTTCGTGCGCATTCAGCTCGCCCGGCACGTCTGGGCGCTCAAGGAGCACCTGCGCGCGGTCGCGGCCTGACGGTTACCGGCGGGCACGCGTTCCGATAAACTCGGGGACTCCGACTGCAGGGGCCCCGATCTTGCGCATCATCCCGATTTCATTGGCGTTTTTCGTCGCGCTGGCGCCGGTCGCGGCGCTCGCCGCGGAAGAGTACGACTGCCTGATCGAAGCGCGCCAGTCGATCGAGCTGCGCTCCTCGGTCGAGGGCGTGATCGACTCGATCCGCGTGCAGCGCGGCCAGCTCGTGAAGAAAGGCGAACTGGTCGCGACGCTCGATTCCGGCACCGAGCGCGCCGCGCTCGCCGTGGCGCGCTCGCGCGCCTCGATGGAGGGCGACATCAAGCAGGCCGAGGCGCGCGTCGACCTGACGCGCAAGAAGTGGGAGCGCGCCGCCGAGCTGCAGAAGAAGAACTTCGTCTCGGCCAACGCGCGCGACGAGGCCGAGGCCGACTACCGGCTCGCGCAGGAGCAGCTGCGCTCCGCGCGCGAGAACCAGCGCCTGGCGCAGCTCGACGTGAAGCGCGCCGAGCAGGTGGTCGACCAGCGCCTGATCAGGAGCCCGGTGAACGGGGTAGTGGTCGAGGTGCTGCTCAGGCCCGGCGAGCTGATGAGCTCGAACCAGAAGAACCCGATCATGAAGATCGTCGAAGTCGACCCGCTGAACGTCGAGCTGGTGCTGCCGGTGAGCCGCTTCGGCGCCATCAAGGCCGGGCAGCAGGCGGAGGTCCTCCCCGAGCAGCCGGTCGGCGGCGAGTACAAAGCGAAGGTCGAGGTCGTCGACCCGGTCGTCGACGCCGCGAGCGGCACCTTCGGCGTGCGCCTGCGCCTGCCCAACCCCGGCAACCGCATTCCCGCGGGGGTGAAGTGCCGCGCGCGCTTCTAGCCGCGCTCGCCGTTTTCCTCGCGCTGGGGGCTGGCGCGCGCTCCGCCGACGCCGCCGTCGCGCAGGTGACGCTCGAGGTGCCGCCGGGCAAGGCGAAGCTCGTGCGCCTGCGCAGCCTGCCGCGCGGCACGCAGATCGGCGTGCTGATCGAGGCTTCGGGCAAGCTGATCGTGGCGCTGCGCAGCGCCACGCAGATCAAGACGAAGTCGGTGGACGCGGTGTTCCGCGGCGCGCTCGAGCACAAGCTCACGTTCGA
>DASPRB010000239.1:0-5535 GCA_035624675.1 Burkholderiales bacterium | reverse complement strand
CCTGATCCAGCAAATCGAGCAGGACGAAATCAAGCGGCTAGGCAAGAACATCCCCGATTTCTCGCCCGGCGACACGGTGGTGGTCAACGTGAACGTGGTCGAGGGCGAGCGCAAGCGCGTGCAGGCCTTCGAGGGGGTGGTCATCGCCAAGCGGAACCGCGGCCTGAACTCCTCGTTCATCGTACGCAAGATCTCCTCGGGCGAGGGCGTCGAGCGCACCTTCCAGACCTACTCGCCGCTCATCGCCTCGGTCGAGGTGAAGAGGAAGGGCGAGGTGCGGCGCGCGAAGCTGTACTACCTGCGTAGCCGCTCGGGCAAGTCGGCGCGCATCCGCGAGCGGACCGGCGGCACGGAGGCTGCGCAGGAGGAGTGAGCGGTCGCGCCGCTGGCGCGCATGGAAGGGGCGCCAGGCGCCCCTTTTTCATTTCTCGCGCCGACCTATAATCCCGGCATGCGTCGCGAAACCACCGCCATCAGCCCGACGGCCGAGATCGTCGCCGACATCAAGTCCGGCCGCATGGTCATCCTGGTCGACGAGGAGGACCGGGAGAACGAGGGCGACCTCGTGGTCGCCGCGGAGCACGTCACGCCCGAGGCGATCAACTTCATGGCGAAGCACGCGCGCGGCCTGGTGTGCCTGACGCTGACCGAAGAGCGCCGGCGGCAGCTCGACCTGCCGCCGATGGTGCGCGACAACCGCTCTCCGATGGGAACGAACTTCACCGTATCGATCGAGGCCGCCGAAGGCGTGAGCACCGGCATCTCGGCGCACGACCGCGCACGCACGGTGCGCGCGGCGGTGGCGAAGGACGCCAGGCCGGCGGACATCGTGCAGCCGGGGCACGTCTTTCCGGTGGTGGCGCAGCCCGGCGGCGTGCTGGTGCGCGCGGGCCACACCGAGGCCGGCTGCGATCTGGCGCAGCTCGCCGGCCTTACACCCGCAGCCGTGATCTGCGAGGTGATGCACGACGACGGCAGCATGGCGCGCCTGCCGCAGCTGATCGAATTCGCCGCCTCGCACGGGCTGAAGATCGGCACGATCGCCGACCTGATCGAATACCGCAGCGCCACCGAATCGCTCGTGCGGCGCAGCGTCGAGCGCGACATCGTGACCGCCTACGGCGACTTCCGCATGGTCGCCTACCGCGACCTGCCCACGGGCGGCACGCATCTCGCTCTCGTGCACGGAGAAATACGCGCCGAGCGCGAGACGCTGGTGCGCGTGCACGAGCCGCTGTCACTCGTCGACTTGCTCGACGCGGGGCCCGGCACGCACAGCTGGACCATACGCGAGGCACTGTCGGTGCTCGCGCGGGCGAGCGTCGGCGTGGTCGTGCTGCTCAATTGCGCGCAGGACGACGAAGCGCTCGAAGCGAGCCTGCGCGCCGCGGACGCCGAGGCGCGCCCCGCGCGGCGCGATTCGCGCAGCACGGACTTGCGCACTTACGGCATCGGCGCGCAGATCCTGCGCGACCTCGGAGTCGGAAAGATGCGGCTCATGGCTGCGCCGCGCAAGATGCCGAGCATGGCGGGCTTCGGGCTCGAGGTCACCGGCTACGCCGATCTGCCCCGGCGCGGAGGCTGAGCGATGGCTGCGGCGCCGGACGGCGCGGGACTGCGCATCGGCATCGTTGCCAGCCGCTTCAACGAGGAGATCGTGGCGAAGCTGCTCGAGCGCGCCGACGCGGAGCTCGTCCGGCTCGGGGTGCGGACCGAGGACGTGACGCGCGTGACGGTCGCCGGGGCGCTCGAGATTCCTCTCGCGCTGCAGTGGCTGGCGCAGTCGGAGCGCTACGACGCGCTGGTCGCGATCGGCGCTGTCATTCGTGGCGAGACCTACCATTTCGAAGTCGTGTCGAACGAGTCGTCGCGCGGCGTGATGGACGTGGCGCTCGAGTTCGGCGTGCCGGTGGCGAACGGCATTCTCACCACCCAGGACGAGGCGCAGGCGCTCGCGCGCGCCGACAAGGGCGCGGAAGCGGTGCGGGTCGCGATCGAGATGGCGCGGCTGCGCGCGCAGCTCGCGGAGCGCTGGCGATGAAGAGCGCCAGGCGCCGCGCGCGCGAGATCGCCCTGCAGGCGCTGTACGCCTGGCAGCTGGCGGGCGGCGCGCCGTCCGAGGCGATCGAGCAGGCCAAAGAGCTCGAGGGCTTCGAGCGCAGCGACCGTGTGTTCACGCAGGAGCTGGTCGGCGCAGTCGTGAGCCGCGCCGCCGAGCTCGAAGCGATGCTCGCGCCGTTCATCGTCGGACGCAGCTTCGCGCAGCTCTCCCCGGTCGAGCGGGCCATCCTGTACATCGGCGCGCTCGAGCTTTCGGCGCAGCCCGAGACGCCGTTCAAGGTGGTGCTGAACGAGGCGATCGAGCTCGGCAAGAGCTTTGGCGGCACGGAGGGCCATCGCTTCGTGAACGGCGTGCTGGAGAAGCTCGCCGAGCACCTCCGACCGGACGAAGTCGCGCGCGCCAAGCAGACCGCCTGAGCCCGCGCGCAGGCCGCAGGCGCTACACTGGCGCGGTCATGCCTTCCGAGTTCGAGCTCATCGCGCGCTATTTCGACCGCCCGGCCCGCAGTGCGCTGCTCGGCGTGGGGGACGACGCCGCCCTGGTGCGTCCCGGGCCGGGCATGGAGCTCGCCGTCTCGACCGACATGCTGCTCGAAGGCCGGCATTTCGCACCGGGCGCCGAGCCGCGTGCGCTCGGGCACAAGGCGCTCGCAGTGAATCTCTCAGACATGGCGGCGATGGGCGCCACGCCGCGCTGGGCGCTGCTCGCGATCGCGCTGCCCGCAGCAGACGAGACCTGGCTTGCGGGCTTTTCGCAAGGGCTGTTCGCGCTGGCCGACCGCTTTGCGGTCGACCTGATCGGCGGCGACACGACGCGCGGGCCGCTCACGATCGCGATCACCATCCTCGGCGAGGTGCCAGACGGGCTCGCGCTGTTCCGCGCCGGCGCGCGGCCGGGCGACGACGTCTGGGTGTCGGGCGCGCTCGGTGGCGCGGCGCTCGCGCTCGCGGCGCGCAGCGGACGCACGAGGCTCAGCGCAGCGCAGGCCGAGTCGGCCGGCAGGCGGCTCGATGCGCCCGAGCCGCGCGTCGAGCTCGGTGAGCGGCTGCGCGGCATCGCCACCAGCGCGATCGACATTTCGGACGGCTTTGCCGGCGACCTGCGCCACGTGCTCGAGCGCTCGGCGGTCGGCGCCATGGTGCACTACGCGCGGCTGCCGAAGGCGCCCGAGTTCGCCGGCCTGGCGGACGATCGCCTGGAGCGCGACTGCGTGCTTTCCGGCGGCGACGATTACGAGCTGCTGTTCACTGCGGCGCAGTCGAGCCGCGGCGAGATCGAGGCGCTCGGCGCGGATTTGGGCATCGCGCTCGCGCGCGTCGGCGCGATCCAGACGGGCGACAGGCTCGTGCTGCTCGATGCGGGCGGCGCGCCGATGGACTGCGGCGGCGGTTACGATCACTTCGCGTCATGACCATGGTGCTCCGGCCGGGCCTGCGATTCGTCGTCTCGCACCCTGCGCACTTCGTCGCCTTCGGCTTCGGCGTCGGCTTGGCGCCGGTCGCGCCGGGGACCTTCGGCACGCTGCTCGCATTTCCCGCCTGGTGGCTGCTCGCAGGACGCTACCCGCCGGCTGTGCTGGGCGCGTGCGTCGTGCTGTCGTTCGCCCTCGGCGTGTGGGCCTGCGGGCTCACCGGCCGACACCTCGGCGTGGCCGATCACGGCGCGATGGTGTGGGACGAGCTGGTGGCGTTCCTTGCGGTGCTGCTGGTGGTGCCGGCGCAGCCCGCCTGGCAGGCTGCCGCGTTCGTGCTGTTCCGTATGTTCGACATCCTCAAGCCGCCGCCGATTCGCCAGTTCGAGCGCCGCTACAAGCGCGGCTTCGGCGTCATGTTCGACGACGTCCTCGCAGCGGGCTACACCGTGCTCGTGCTTGCGGTGGCCATGAGGTTCTTCGGCTGACATGGCAAGCGACGCGCTCATGACCCTGGGGGTCCTCGTCGGCGGCCGGCTCAAGGCGGCAGGCGAGCTGTTGGTCACGGCGGAGTCCTGCACCGGCGGCTGGGTCGCGCAGACGGTGACCGCGGTCGCCGGCAGCTCCGAATGGTTCGAGCGCGGGTTCGTGAGCTATTCCAACGCCTCGAAGGAGGAGCTGCTCGGCGTGCGCCGCGAGACGCTCGAGCGCCACGGCGCGGTGAGCGAGGAGACCGCGTGCGAGATGGCGCGCGGGGCGCTTGCGGCGAGCCGCGGCACGCTCGCGCTGGCGATCACCGGGGTCGCGGGCCCGAGCGGCGGCACGCCGGCCAAGCCGGTCGGCATGGTGTGCTTCGCCTGGGCATCCAAAGACGGCGCCGTGCGCAGCGAAACGCGACATTTCACGGGCGATCGAGAACAGGTCCGGCGCCAGTCGGTGATGCGCGCGCTGCAGGGCGTCGTCGAGTGGCTTGACGGGGCGGCACCCCGGGTCTAGAAGTCGTCCCATCCGGCCCCATATTGAATCCCGTATGGCCACCGTTCGCCCCGCTGCCGTCGCAGGCGCTTTCTACCCCGGCGACGCGCGCGTGCTCGCCGCCCACGTCGGCGAGCTGATGGCTGCGGCCGAAGGCGGTATGCCGCGCTTCGGCTTCCCCAAGGCGCTGATCGTGCCGCACGCCGGCTATGTTTACTCCGGCCCGGTGGCGGCGCGCGCGTACGCCGAGCTTGCCGCGGGGCTGGGCGTGCTGAAGCGGGTCGTGCTGCTCGGCCCGGTGCACCGGGTTCCGGTGCGCGGACTGGCACTGCCGGGAGTTGACGAGTTTGAGACGCCGCTGGGGCGCATTCCGATCGACCGTGAGGCGCTCTCGGTGCTCGGCGGCCTGCCGCAGGTGGTGACCAGCGCGCCGGCGCACGCCTTCGAGCACTCGCTCGAGGTGCAGCTGCCGTTCCTGCAGCGCGTGCTCGGACAGTTCTCGCTGGTGCCGTTCGCGGTCGGCCAGGCGAGCGTCGCCGAGGTGGCCCAGGTGATCGAGCGCCTGTGGGGCGGCGACGAAACGCTCGTCGTGGTCAGCACCGACATGTCGCACTACCACCGTTACGACGAGGCCAAGCGCATCGACGCGTCCACCATCGCACGCATCGCCTCGTACGCCACCGATCTCGATCACGAGGAAGCCTGCGGCGCGACGCCGCTGAACGGGCTGCTGCAAGTGGCTTCGGCGAAAGGCCTCGCGATCAAGCCGCTCGCCGCCTGCAACTCGGGCGACACCGCCGGCGACCGCCAGCGCGTGGTGGGCTATTCGGCGTTCGCCCTGTACGAAGGCACGGAAGTGTCGCGCGACGAGGCCGGGCGCACCCTCGTCGGCATCGCGCGCGGCGCGATCGGGCACCGTCTCGGCGAGGCCGCCGAGCCGCCGCGCGTCGATCGCCCCGCCTGGCTCGCGCAGCCGGGGGCCACGTTCGTCACGCTGACTCTGGACGGCATGCTGCGCGGCTGCATCGGCAGCCTGCAGGCGCACCGGCCGCTCGGCGTCGACGTCGCCGCGAACGCGGAGAACGCG
>DASPRB010000143.1:0-4628 GCA_035624675.1 Burkholderiales bacterium | reverse complement strand
GTCGAGGCAGTCGGCGAAATAGCTCCGGCAAGTCTCGAGCGTCGACCTGAGCAGCGAGCCCTGGCGGTAGAGCGCGGCGATGCCAGCGGCGGCGAGCAAGGCGACCGCGACCGCCGGATAGACCGCGAAGCCGAAGCCGGAGATGCGCTGCGCCGCCTGCGGCAGCTCGTGCAGCAGCCGGCTCAGGTTCGCGCGCTGCGGCGGCGAGAGCTCCGCCTCGCTCGAGACCGCATCCAGGATGCGCGCCGCCAGCCGGCAGCGCGCGTCGAGCGAGATCATCACCTCGTGGTCGAAGGTCGCGCCGAGCTGCTTGAGGAGCGGCACGCGGAGCTCGCGCAGCCGCGCGATGGTGCCTTCGGTGTTCGCCAGCATGAGCAGCAGCGCGTGCCCATGCTCGCCGTTCCACGGCCGCTCGCCCGGTGCGAGCAGCATGGGCAGGACGCGCTCGGCGATCGTCACCAATGCATCGATCGGCGCCGCCTCAACCGCGCTGATGCTGTAGGACCTGGCGCCGGGCGGCCGCGCATCGCGCTCCGGCGGTGGCGAAGGCGGACCCGCGTCCGGTCCTTCGCGTGGCGTGTCTTTCATGACTTCCCCCAGCACGCATTATTTGGTGCGCGCAGAGGGCCGGCAAGAGCGCGCGCACGCAGCGCCGTGCTGCGGATTTATCCGTGCGTACGCATTGTGCGCCGCGCGTCAGAGTCGCGCGCCGGACGCGAGGCAAAAGCGAAAAAACTACAGAAACTTTTCCGCGCAGACGATGATTTGTTCGTTGCTCTTGTAGTTCAGGCACTCGCGCGCGTCGAGGCGCGACCTTTCCGTCAGATGCCTGGGCATCGGCTTGATCTTCTCGGGCTCGGTCTTCTTCTGATCGGGCGCGGGCGCCGGCACCTTGATCGTCTGGCCCCACGCGGGAAGCGCGATGAGCGCCGCGAGCGCTGCAAACAAGGCGAATCGTTTCATGGCCCTACTCCCTCAAGTTAAAGGGCTGCAACAAGATAGTCGCACAGAAACGGCCCTGTGAAAAAGGGTAACAAGTCACAAAATACGAGGTCTTACCGGGCCAAGGCACCATGATCGCGCAAAAGACCCTCAAATTCCGCACCCGCGGCCGGGGCACCACCGAGATCACGACCGAGGTCGAGCGGGAGGTGCGCGCGAGCGGCGTGCGCACCGGCACCTGCAACCTGTTCCTGCAGCACACCAGCGCCTCGCTCATCCTGTGTGAGAACGCCGACCCGACGGTGCGCCGCGACCTGGAGACGCTGCTCGCGCGCCTGGCGCCCGACGGCGACGCGGCGTACGCGCACGACACCGAGGGGCCGGACGACATGGCGGCGCACGCACGCACCGTGCTCACCGCGAGCTCGCTCACGGTGCCGGTCGCGGACGGGCGACTCGCGCTCGGCACCTGGCAGGGGCTGTATCTGTGGGAGCACCGCCACGAGCCGCACGAGCGCAGCCTGGTTCTGACTGTATCGGGAGAGAATTGAATGAGCTCGTACGTCGACATCGACCACCTGCGCGGCTGGGTCGGCCGCAGCGAGACGCTCGAGGACCGCTGCGCCGCAGCGCGCGTGCGCCAGCTCGCGGCGACGCTTGACATGGACCCGGCGCCCTGGTGCGACGGCGCCGAGCTGCCGCCGCTGTGGCACTGGATCTTCAGCACGCCGGTGTCGCCCTTGTCGCAGGCCGGGCCGGACGGCCACGCGGCGCGCGGCGGGTTCCTGCCCCCGGTTCCGCTGCCGCGCCGCATGTGGGCCGGCAGCCACGTCGAATGGCTGCGCATGCCGCGCCTGGGCGAAGCCTTGCGGCGCACGTCCAGGATTGAGTCGGTCGAGGCGAAGGAGGGCAAGAGCGGGCCGCTGGTGTTCGTCGCGGTGGCGCACGAGATCTCGAGCGGCGGCGAGCTGCTCGTGCGCGAGCGCCAGGACATCGTCTACCGCGACGCCCCGGCCGCCGCGTCCCCGCGCCCGAACCCGCCCGCGCAGCCGCCCGTGTGGCGCGAGCCGCTCGACGGCGCGCGCGGGCGCTGCGCGCTGGTGCCGGACGACGTGCTGCTGTTCCGCTACTCGGCGCTCACCTTCAACAGCCACCGCATCCACTACGACCGGCGCCATTGCATCGAGCGCGAAGGCTACCCGGGGCTGGTGGTGCACGGGCCGCTGCTCGCGACGCTGATGGCGACGCTCGCCTGGCTGCAGGCGGGGCAGCGCGCGCCGCAGGCGTTCACCTTCCGCGCGCAGGCGCCGGTGTTCGACGGCGAGGCGATCGTCGTCGAATCCGCGCGCGCCGGTGCCGCGGCGAAGACCGCGGTGCGCAAGGCCGACGGCGCCGTGGCCACCAGCGGCGAGATGGTCTGGCAGGACTGAGATGAAGCTCCGCTCGCTCGTCGCGCGCCTAGCGAGCCCGGCGCCTTTCATTTTTTTCGTGGCGTCGGCCTGTGCGCAGCAGAGCAACGTGCAGCAGGACCTCATCCGGCGCCAGCAGCAAAGCGACGAGTTCTCGCAGCAGCTGCGCCAGTCGGTCGAGCGCGCGAAAGCGCCGGCGGGCGACCTGAAGTCGCAGCAGAAGCTCGAGACCCGCCAGCTCGAGGAGCGCCACCAGCTGGAGAATCTCGACCAGCAGCAGCTGCAGCGCGCGGGCCAGCCGGGCACCCCGCCTGCGTTCGAGCCGCAGGAGCGCAGCCGCATGCAGCAGGAGCGCCAGCGACTGGTCGAGCCGCCGCCGGGCGAAGGGCAGTGACCCTAGAGGGCCGGCGCCGGCCCGCGGCAGCGCCCTTCGATCTGCTGCGCAAGGCGCTGGATGAGCGCCTCGCTCATCGCCGGCTCGCGAGCGAGCCTGCGGAAGAAATGTCCGATGCGCCGCGCCGCGAGCACCGGAATGCCGGTCACCGCCGTGCGCTTCACCTGCCAGCCGGGCAGCACGACGAGCGGGCGCACGGGCACCGTCTCGCCGACCGCGCTCGAGAGCCAGCCGCGCATCCAGTCGGCGCGCGCCACCGCCTGCTCGAGCGGCCGCGTCTCGCGCCAGCCCGGAAAGCGCAGCGTCTCGCCATCGTAGGTCACCTCCCACTCGCCGCCGCCGTTCGCACGGCGCGCGGCGCGGCCCTCCGTCTCGACCGCGAACACGCCCGCCGGTCCCACCACCACGTGATCGACGCTCGCGCCGCGCTCCTCCGCCGGCACGTCGTGGAACACGCGGTAGCCGAGCGGCGCCAGGCGCTCGAGCTCGTGGCCCGCGGCGAGCTCGGCCTCGTAGGCGAGCGCGAGGCGGCGCGCGCGGCGCAGCACGGTCCACAGGCGCGCGAGCAACCAGACCTGCAGCGCGGCCGCGCAGCCGACGAGGGCGAGCGCCGCCTCGCCGCGCGGTGCGCCGCCGGCGAGGCTCCAGTACGGTGCGAGCAGCGCCGCGGCGAACGGCAGCGCGAACAGCGCGAGCGCCGCGTACTCGGCCGCGTCCCAGTTGGCGTCCGCCATGCCGCGGCGCAGCGACTCGCCCGGCGCGCGCAGCAGCCCGCCTGCGAGCGCAGGACGGCGCGCGGCGCGCTTGCGCCACGCGGCGAGCACCGCCATCGTCGTCACGAAGGCGAAGCCGACGCCCGCCGCGGGAATCCACTGCAACAGATCGATGGCGTCCTCCCTAGGTCGGGAGGAAATGTACTACCGCGCGCGCGCTTTGGGCATGTAGCCGAACGGCGACATCAGAGCGTCCAGAAAATAGGGACAGACCCTATTTTTCGCCATGCGAAAAATAGGGTCTGTCCCTGATTTCAGAGCGTTGGCGGTGCGGCGTAGTCGCCGCCGAGCGCGACCAGTCCCCAGGGCGCGGCCTGCGCGTCCCAGGAAAAGCCGATGTGGCCGCCGAGCGAATGCGCGTCGCGGAACAGGCGCTGCATCGGATAGCGGTCGTAGATGCCATTCGCCCCCGCCATCGCGTGCAGCGTGTCGACCGCCTCGGTGCACAGCCCGACCGCCCAGGCGACGTTCCTCTTGAAGCGCAGCTTCTCCTCGAGCGTCGGCTCGCGCCCGGATTCGGCGATCGCCTGCGCCTCGAGCAGGTCGTTCCGGCAGATGAGGCGCGCCGCGTCCGCGCGCGCGCCGGCTGCGGCAACGCGCAGCTGCACCGCCTGGAAGTCGCGCATGCGCGCCGCGGTGTAGCTGGTGCTCCTCTCGCGCACTGCGGCGGCGGTGAGCTCGAGCGCGCCGAGCGCATTGCCGACCGCGGCCCCGGCGATGCAGTGCGAGCCCAGCCCCGAGAGCGGAACGCGGTAGTGCGGGTTGGGGTTCGTCCGCGCGCCGGGGAAGCCTGCGCCGCCGCGCGCGAGCAGCATGCCGAGCGCGCGGTACTCGGGCACGAACAGGTCCTTCACTTTCACCGACTTCGAGCCCGTGCCGCGCATGCCGAGCACCTGCCAGTCGTCGACGATCTCGTACTCGCTCTGCGGCACGAGGCACATGCGCCAGTCGACCGGCCGCTCGCCCTCCTTCACGGTGACCGCGAGCATGTTCCACTGCGCGCCGTCGACCCCGCTGGAGAAGTTCCAGTAGCCGCTGATGACGTAGCCGCCGTCGACCTTCTTCGCCGCGCCCTGCGGGTAGGCGATCCCGGAGGCGATGAGCGCGTCC
>DASPRB010000214.1:0-9433 GCA_035624675.1 Burkholderiales bacterium | reverse complement strand
CGAGCGCGGCCATGCGGTGACGTTGTTCGAGAAGGAGGCCGAGCTCGGCGGCCAGTTCAACCTCGCGAAGAAGGTGCCCGGCAAGCAGGAGTTCGCCGAGTCGGTCGCCTACTTCGCCGAGCGCCTGCGCCGCGCCGGGGTAGCCGTGCAGCTCGATCGCTCGCCGAAAGAAGAAGACCTGAAGGACTACGACGAGATCGTCCTCGCCACGGGGGTCGATCCGCGCCGCCCGGGCATTCCGGGCATCGAGCACCGCAGCGTGGTCGGCTACGCGGACGTGCTCTCGGGCCGTGCCGCAGTGGGCGAGAGAGTCGCGATCGTCGGCATGGGCGGCATCGGCTTCGACGTGGCGCTCTATCTGCTCGAGCGCGCGAGCCGCTCGACGCTCGACCCGAAGGCGTTCCTTTCGCACTGGGGCATTTCCCCTTCGGGAAATCTTGCGCAACCCGCCCAGACGGCTCCGGCGCACCGCATCACGATGCTCAAGCGCTCGCACACGCCCTTCGGCCACACGCTCGGCAAGACCACCGGTTGGGTGCACCGCGCGGAGCTCGCGCGCGCCGGCGTGAAGATGCTAAAAGGGGTCGAGTACCGCCGCATCGACGATGCGGGCCTGCACATCACACTAGACGGAAAGGAGGAGCTGGTGCCCGCGGATACCGTGATCCTGTGCGCCGGGCAGGTCTCGCGCCGTCCGCTCCCGGCACGCCACGTCATCGGCGGCGCGCGCGAGGCGGGCGAGCTGGACGCCAAGCGCGCCATGCTCGAGGGCGCGGAGCTCGCCGCGCAGCTATGAGCTCGAATCCTGCCCCGGTCGCGGTCGTCGTCGGCGTCGGCGAGGGCCTCGGCTACGCGCTCGGCCGGCGCTTCGCCGCCGCCGGCTACCAGGTGGCGCTCGCCGCGCGCAGCGCCGAGCGGCTCGAGCGGCTCGCCGAGGCGATCATCGAGTCGGGCGGCCAGGCGTTCGCGCTGCCGACCGACGCCTGCGACGAGCGCGCGGTCATGCAGCTGTTCGACACGCTCGAGAACGAGCACGGCCCGGTGGAGATCGTGGCGTTCAATGCGGGCGGCATCTACCGTTCGCCGATCGCCGAGCTGCCTTCCGACATGTTCGAGGCGATGTGGCGCATCAACTGCTACGCGGGATTCCTGGTCGGCCGCGAGGCCGCCCGCCGCATGGTGCCGCGCGCGCGCGGCACGATCCTGTTCACCGGCGCGACCGCCTCGCTGCGCGGCGGCGCGCAGTTCGCCGCCTTTGCCGCGGCGAAGAGCGGACTGCGTGCGCTCGCGCAGTCGATGGCGCGCGAGCTGGGCCCCAAGGGCGTGCACGTCGCGCACGTCGTGATCGACGGCATGATCGACACCCCGGCCGCGCGCAGCCGCTACCCCGAGCGCGCCGCGACGCTCGGCGAGGACGGCATGCTCGCGCCCGAGGCGATCGCCGAGGCTTTTTACCGCATCCACGAGCAGCCGCGCTCGGCCTGGACTTTCGAGGCCGACTTGCGGCCCTGGGCCGAGAAGTTCTAGCAGGCGCGTACTACACTAGGGGCATGGACGCCTCGCCGGCCGCCCCCCTGTCCGCGCAGGAAGCGCGCGGCAGCTTCGAGCGCATCGCGCGCAACATCGAGGCGGTGATGCGCGGCCAGCACGAGCCGGTGAGAAAGCTGCTGGCGGCGTTCGCCGCCGGCGGCCACGTGCTGATCGAGGACTTCCCCGGCACCGGCAAGACCACGCTCGCCAAGGCGCTCGCCGCGTCGGTCGGCGCGCCGTTCGCGCGCGTGCAGTTCACGCCGGACCTGTTGCCTTCGGACATCCTCGGCGTGTCGGTCTTCAACCAGCGCGACCAGAGCTTCGAGTTCCGCCCCGGTCCGGTGTTCACCAGCATCCTGCTCGCCGACGAGGTGAACCGCGCCTCGCCGCGCACGCAGTCCGCGCTGCTCGAGGTCATGGCGGAAGGCCAGGTGTCGATCGAGGGCCGCACGCACCGCATGGATCCGCTGTTCTTCGTCGTCGCCACGCAGAACCCGGTCGAGTTCCGCGGCACCTATCCCCTGCCCGAGGCGCAGATGGACCGCTTCGCGCTCGCGCTGTCGCTCGGCTACGTCGATCCCGACACCGAGGTCGCGGTGCTGAGCGCGCAGGAGCTCGGCCATCCGCTCGAGCGCGCCGCCGCGGTGGTGACGCGCGCCGAGGTGCTCGCGCTGAAGGAGCGCGTGCGCCACGTGCGCGTCGCCGACGAGATCAAGCACTACGTGGTCGAGCTCGTGCGCCGCACGCGCGCCGCGCCGCAGGTCGCCCTCGGCTGCGGGCCGCGCGCCTCGATTGCGCTCGCGCAGACCGCCAAGGCCTACGCCCTGTTCGAGGGCGAGGACTACGTGCGCCCCGAGCACGTACAGCGGCTCGCCGGCGCGGTGCTCGCGCACCGCATCGTCGTCGACCCGCAGGCGAAGTTCGCCGGCACGAGCGCCGCGGCGCTGGTGGCCGAGATCTTGAAGGGCACCCCCGCGCCCGCCTGAGGGCCGCATGAAGCGCCTGATCTACGCCGCGCTGCGCGCCTTCAGCTCGCTGCAGCACTTCGCCGCGCAGCGGCTGACGGCCGCGGGCCGGATCGCGCTCGGCGCCGCGGGCGCGGCCGCGCTCGCCGGGGTGGACACGAACCAGACGCTCACCTACCAGGCCTTCACCTTCCTGTGGGCGCTGCTCGCGGTCGCCTACGCGGCGAGCCTCGCATTCCGCGCCAGCGTGGCGGTGCGCCGCGAGCTGCCGCGCTACGCCACCGCTGGCGAGCCCTTCGCCTACAGCGTCACGCTGTCCAATCTCGGCGCGCGCGCGCTCGAGGGCGTGACGCTCGCCGAGCGCTACCCCGATCCGCGCCCCGGCTACGCCGAGTGGCGCGCCGCGCGCGAGCCGGGCGAGCGGCGGCGCAACTGGTTCGACCGCAACGCCGGGTATTTCCGCTGGCAGTGGCTGATCGAGCGGCGCCTGCCGCGGCCGGCCGCCGGGACGCCGCTGCCTCCGCTCGCGGCGGGCGCGAGCCAGACCGTGCGCCTCGCGATGACGCCGCGGCGCCGCGGCCGCATCGAGCTCGGCGGCCTGACGCTCGCGCGCCCCGATCCGCTCGGCCTGGTGAAGGGCCTGACGCGCGTCGCGGCCCCGGCGCGCATCGTCGCGCTGCCGCGGCGCTACCGGCTGCCCGAGCTCGCGCTCCCCGGCCGGCGCCGGTTCCAGCACGGCGGCACGGGGCGCCTCGCAGCGGTGGGCGACTCCGAGGAGTTCATCGGCCTGCGCGACTACCAGGCCGGCGACCCGCTGCAGCGCGTTCACTGGAAGAGCTTCGCGCGACTCGGCCGCCCGATCGTGAAGGAGTTCCAGGACGAGTTCTTCCCGCGCCACGCGCTGGTGCTCGACACCGGGCGCACCGAGGGCGAGGACGCCGCGTTCGAGGACGCCGTCGCGGTAGCCGCCTCGTTCGTCTACACGATCGATACGCTCGAGTGCCTGCTGGATCTCCTGTTCGTCGGCGAGCGCGTGCAAAGCTACAGCGCGGGACGCGGCCGGCTGCAGGCCGACGGCATGCTCGAGATCCTGGCGGGCGTGCGCGCGAGCCCGCCCGCTGCGTTCGACCTGCTCGCGCGCGCCGTGCTCGGGCAGGCCGCCCGGCTGTCGAGCTGCATCGTGATCCTGGTCGCCTGGGACGCACAGCGGCGGCGCTTCGTCGAGTCGCTCATGGGCCTCGGGCTCGAGCTGCGCGCGCTGCTCGTGTGCGAGCGCGACGAGCGCCCGGCGGACGCGCCGGCCTGGCTCGCGCCGCTCCATCCCGGCGCGATCGAAGCCGGCCTCGCGGGGCTGCGCTAGCCATGCCGCCGTTCGTGCTCGGCGCGGCGCTCGTCTTCTGGGGCTGGCAGACGCATAACCTTGCGGTCGGCGCGCTACTCGCGGCGCTCGCCGAGGCGCCGCGCTTCACTTCGTACCGTCTCGAGCTGCGCGAGGCCGACTACCGCCGCGTGGGCGACTTCTGCACCGTACTGTTCGCGGCGGTCGGCGCGCTGCTGGTCGCCACGCGCGGCCTGCCGCGCGGCGTGCTCGCCACGCTGCAGTGGCTGCCCGCGCTGCTCGCCCCGATCGTGCTCGCGCAGCGCTACGGCGCCGCGGGCACCGTGCGCCTGTCCGCGCTGTTCTATACCGTGCGCCGCCGCAAGGCGCGCGATCCCGGCTTCGCCGACCCGGCGGTCGACCTGTCGGGACCATACCTGGCGGCTGCGGTGATCGCCGCGGGCGGCGCCAACTGGCGCGGTTCGGGCTACTACGCCGGCACGATCGCGCTCGCCGCCTGGACGCTGTACGCGCTGCGCCCGCGGCGCGCCGGGCGCGCCGCCTGGGGCGCCGCCTTCGCGCTCGCCGCCGCGCTCGGCTACGCGGGGCAGATCGGGCTGACGCGACTGCAGGCGCAGCTGGAGAACCTCGCCGCGGACTGGGCGCTGCGTCCGCCGGTCGATCCGTACCGCAACCACACCGACATCGGCGCCATCGGGCGCCTCAAGCTCGAGGATGCGATCCTCATGCGCGTGCGGGTTCCCGCTGGGCAGGAAGCGGGCGCGCGGCTGCTGCACGCGGCGAGCTACAACAGCTACGCCGGCGGGACCTGGTCGGCACGCGCGGCGCCGCTCGCGCCGCTGCAAAGCGAGAGCGACGGCGCGACCTGGATGCTCGCGCCGGGCACGCCGGATGCATCGCTCGCGATCGACGCGCGCGCCGTCGACGGCCGCCTGCTGCTCGCGCTGCCGGCCGGTACGCTGAGCGTGGCGCAGCTGCCTGCCGACGCGCTGCGTGCGAACGGGCTCGGCGCGGTGCTGGCCGACGCGAAGGGCGACTGGGTCCGCTACGTCGCACGCTACCGCACGGATGCGGGCGCGGACGAGGCGCCGCCCACGCCGCTCGACCTCGCCCTGCCCGCCGCCGAGGAGCCGGCGCTCGAGCGCGTCGCCGCGCAGATCGGGCTGCGCGGCATGACCGGCGACGAGGCGGCGCGCCGCGTGGGGGAATACCTGGCGGGCTTCAGCTATTCGACCTACCGCGCACACGCGCCGCGCGCGGGCATGACCGCGCTCGGCGACTTCCTGCTGGCTTCGCGCAGCGGCCACTGCGAGTACTTCGCGGCGGCGACGACGCTGCTGCTGCGCGCCGCGGGCGTGCCGGCGCGCTATGCCGTCGGCTACGTGGCGCGCGAGTACAGCCCGCTCGAGCGCGCGGTGCTCGTGCGCGCGCGCCACGCGCACGCCTGGACGCGCGCCTTCATCGGCGGGCGCTGGGTCGACCTGGACAACACGCCGCCTGCCTGGTTCGAGGCGGAGGCTGCGCAGGCGCCCGCGTGGGAGGGCATCGAGGACTTCCTGCGCTGGGCGCTGTACCGCTGGCAGCGCCGCGCTCCGGGCGAGGCGTCCGCGCTGTGGTGGTGGGCCCTCGCCGTGCTCGTCGCGGCGCTCGCCCTGCGCTTCGCCGCGCGGCGCGGTGCGCTGCGCCGCGCCGCCGCCGCACCGCCCCCGGCGCGTCGCTACCCGGGCATGGATTCCGAGTTCTACGCGGTCGAGCGCGCGCTCGCGCGCCGCACCGTGCCGCGCGCGGCGCACGAATCGCTTACCGCCTGGGCGCTGCGCGCCGCGGACGGGCTCGACGAGGCGACGCGCGCCGAGCTCACCGCGGCGCTCGCGCTGCACCAGCGCCACCGCTTCGATCCGGCGGGCCTGAGCCCGGCCGAGCGGCGCACGCTGCGCGAGCGCTCGCGCACGCTTGCCGGCGCGCTCGCGGGCGCTCGGCTAGAATCGGCGCGGTAGCCGACTGCGGAGGCGCGATTGGGCACTGTCGTGACATTGGCCGGGCAGGTGGGCGCGGCGAAGCTCGCCGACGGGCTGTACAGGCTGCGCGGCGCGGACCTGGCGGTGATCTGCAACACCGGCGACGACTTCGAGCACCTAGGGCTCGCGTTCTCGCCCGACATCGACACGGTGCTGTACGCGCTCGCGGGCCTCGCGAATTCCCAGGCCGGCTGGCAGCCCGCGGGCGAGACGCAGTCCCTGTACGGCATGCTGACCGCGCTCGGCGGGCCGGACCGCCCGGTGCTCGGCGACAAGTCGCTCGCGCCGGCGCTGCTGCGCGCCGACGGGCGGCGCGACGACCGCAGCCTGACCGAGCTCACGCTGCAATTCGCACGCAACCTCGGCATCTCGGCGCGCGTGCTGCCGATGAGCGATGACCCGGTGCGCACCTGGGTCGAGACGCCGGACGGCTCGGTCACGTTCCCGGAATATTTCGGCCCGCTCGCCTGCGAGCCCGAGGTGAAGGGATTCCGCTACGCCGGAGCCGAAGATGCGCGCGTCTCCGACGAGGTGCTGGACGCCCTGCACGCGAACGACCTGGAGGCGGTCATCATCGGCCCGGCGAACCCCTTCCACTCGATCCGCCCGATCCTCGAGATCGGCGGCATGAAGCAGCTGTTGAGGAAGCGCGGCGCGCCGGTCGTGGCGGTGACGCCGATCGTCGGCGCCAAGGCGCTCTCGGGCACCGCGGGCAAGATGATGCGCGAGCTCGGGCGCGAGGTCTCGCCGCGCGCGGCGGCGATGGAGTACTACAAGCTGATCGACGGCTTCGTCATCGACGCGGTGGACGAAGCGCAGGCCGACGGCATCCTGGCGAGCGGCATCGAGGTGCTGATCGCGCAGACGGTCATGCGCACGCCGGAGGACCGCGTGGCGCTCGCGCAGACGGTGCTCGATTTCGCGCAGGCCGTCCGCGAGCACAAGGCGCGCGAGACCGACTAGAGCGCTCCCAGCGCCTAAAGGACGGCTAACGCCGTGGCGACGATCGCGTCGCGATCCACTCCGAAGAACTTCCTGAGCGCGGCGCGCGTGTCGCTGCGCCCGAAGCCGTCGGTGCCGAGCGCCACGTAGCGCCGCCCCGCGGGCGCCCAGGGGCGCGGCAGGTCGGCGAGCGCGCTCACGTAGTCGCTCGCCGCGACGATCGGGCCTTCGGTACCCTCGAGGCAGCGCGCCATCCACGGTTTCTCGACTCGTGAGCGAACCTCGCTCACCGCCGGCGAAGGCCGCGAAGCAAGCCCGTCCCAGCGCAGCTCGCTCCAGCTCGTGACGCTCCAGACGTTCGCCGCCACGCCGTGCTCACGCTCGAGCCGCTGCGCGGCGGCGAGCGCCTCGCGCAGGATCGGCCCGGAGGCGAGCAGCTGCAGGCGCGCATTCGTGCGCCGCTCGAAGAGGTACAGGCCCTTCAGGATGCCCTCCTTCATGCCTTCGGGCAGCGGCGGGTGGGCGTAGTTCTCGTTCGCCACGGTGAGGTAGTAGAACACGTCCTCCTGCGCCTCCAGCATGCGTCGCGCGCCGTCCTCGACGATCGTCGCCAGCTCGTAGCCGAAGCACGGATCCCAGGCGCGGCAGCTGGGAATCGCCGCCGCGGCGAGGTGGCTCGAGCCGTCCTGGTGCTGCAGCCCCTCGCCCGAGAGCGTGGTGCGGCCGGCGGTGCCGCCGACGAGAAAGCCGCGCGAGCGCGAGTCGGCCGCGGCCCACACGAGGTCGCCGACCCGCTGGAAGCCGAACATCGAGTAGTAGATGTAGAACGGCAGCATCGGCGTGCCGTGCGCCGAGTAGGCGGTCGCGGCGGCGATCCACGAGGCGAGCGCTCCTGCTTCGGTGATGCCCTCTTCCAGGATCTGGCCGTCCTTCGCTTCCTTGTAGTAAAGCAGCTCGTCGTGGTCCTCGGGCTCGTAGAGCTGGCCGAGCGCCGAGTAGATGCCGACCTGGCGAAACAGCGTCTGCATGCCGAAGGTGCGCGCCTCGTCGGCGACGATCGGCACCACGCGCGGCCCGAGCTTCGGGTCCTTGAGCAGCTGCGCGAGCAGCTGCACGAACACCATGGTGGTCGACTGCTCGCGCGCGGTGCCCTCGAGCAGCTTGCCCGGCGCCGGTACGGCGATCTTCGCCGCGGCGGCCGAGCGCGCCGGCAGATAGCCGCCGAGCTTGTGCCGGCAGGCGTGCAGGTACTTGATCTCGGGGCTGTCCGCGCCGGGATGGTGGAAGGCGAGCGAAGTCACGTGCTCGTCCGACAGCGGCAGCGCGAAGCGGTCGCGGAAATCCTGCAGCGCCTCGTCGTCCAGCTTCTTTTGCTGGTGGGTGCCCATCTTGCCCTGGCCCCACGAGCCCATGCCGTAGCCCTTCTTCGTCTGGGCGAGAATCACCGTCGGCCGGCCGCGGTGCTGCGCGGCGGCGTGGTAGGCGGCGTAGATCTTGACCGGATCGTGTCCGCCACGGTGCAGGCGGTCGATGTCGTCGTCCGACATGTCGGCGGCGAGCGCCTGCAGATCCGGGTACTTGTTGAAGAAGTGCTCGCGGTTGAAGCGCCCGTCGGTCGCGGCGTAGGTCTGGAACTCGCCGTCCACGGTCTCGTGCAGGCGCTTGAGCAGCACGCCGCTCTCGTCGCGCGCAAAGAGCGGATCCCAGTCCGAGCCCCACAGCAGCTTGACCACGTTCCAGCCGGCGCCGGCGAACAGGCCCTCCAGCTCCTGCACGATCGAGCCGTTGCCGCGCACCGGGCCGTCCAGGCGCTGCAGATTGCAGTTGACGACGAAGATGAGGTTGTCGAGGCCCTCGCGTGCGGCGAGCGACAGCCCGGCGAGCGACTCGGGCTCGTCCATCTCGCCATCGCCGACGAAGGCCCATACCTTGCGCCGCGCGGTATCGAGCAGCTTGCGGTCGGCGAGGTAGCGCATGAAGCGCGCCTGGTAGATCGCGGCGATCGGCCCGAGGCCCATCGAGCCGGTCGGGAACTGCCAGAAGCCCGGCATCAGGTAGGGATGGCAGTACGAGGAAAGGCCCTTGCCTTCCGTTTCGCGCCGGTAGTGCATGAGGTTCTCTTCCGAGAGCCTTCCTTCCAGGAACGCTCTCGCGTACACCCCCGGCGCGGAATGCGGCTGGAAGTAGACGAGGTCGCCCTCCTGTCCGGCGCGGAAGAAATGGTTGAAGCCGACCTCGAACAGGTCGGCGGCCGAGGCGTAGCTCGCGACGTGGCCGCCGAGCTCCGGAAAGTCGCGGTTCGCGCGCACCACCATGGCGAGCGCGTTCCAGCGCACGACCGCCGACAGGCGCTGCTCGAGCTCCAGATTGCCGGGAAACTGCGGCTGCTCGGCGAGCGCCACGCTGTTGCGGTAGGGCGTATTCAGCACCGGCGGCATGGGCACGCGGCGCGCGCGTGCGTGCTCGAGCAGCTTCCTCAGCAGGAACATCGCGCGCTCGCGCCCCTCGTTCTCCACCAGCGCGTCGAAGGCCTCGAGCCACTCGCGCGTCTCGCGCGGATCGGCGTCGGGCGGGTTCACCCGCCAGAAGGCGGAGGAGTCGAAATCGGACAGGTCGGCCATGGCAGCGCCCGCGGGATG
>DASPRB010000213.1:0-2955 GCA_035624675.1 Burkholderiales bacterium | reverse complement strand
TCGACGCGATCTGGGGCATCCCGCCGACGGTGGCGATCGAGCAGCGAACGAGCCGCGGCGGCAGGAAGAGCACGGTCGGCACGCTCACCGAGATCCACCACTTCCTGCGGCTGCTGTTCGTCAAGCTCGGCACGCAGCACTGCCCGGACTGCCGCGTGCCGATCGAGCCGCAGAGCGAGGACGCGATCGCCGCGCGCCTGCTGCGCGAGTACCGCGGCCAACGCATCGGCCTGCTCGCGCCGCTGGTGACGAACCGCAAAGGCGTGTATACCGACCTCGCCAAGTGGGCGAGATCGAAGGGCTACACGAGCCTGCGCGTCGACGGCGCGTTCCTGCCGGTCGACCCCTTCCCGCGCATCGACCGCTTCAAGGAGCACACGATCGAGCTTCCGGTTGCCGACCTGCGCGTCGTGCCGGAGAACGAGCGCGCGCTGCGCGAGGCCCTTGGCCGAGCGCTCGAACTTGGCAAGGGCACGGTGCAGGTCATCTCGGACCTGGACGCGCTGGTGAAGGCGGCGCAGAAGGCGAAGGGCCTGGTCGAGATGGTGCTGCGCGAGGCGCGCTACTCGACCCAGCGCGCCTGCCCGTCGTGCGGGCGCAGCTTCGCCGAGCCCGATCCGCGGCTGTTCTCCTACAACTCGAAGCACGGCTGGTGCCCGGCCTGCTACGGCACCGGGCTCAAGCTCGCCGAGGTCGGCTGGACGGACGAGCGCGCGCGCACCGGGACCGAAGACCACGTGCTCGACTCGTGGATCGAATGGCTCGAGGTCGACGAGCCCTGCCCGGCCTGCGCCGGCCGGCGGCTCAACCCCGAGGCGCTGGCGGTCACCTGGCGCAGTAAATCGATCGCCGACTACGGCGCGCTGCCGGTCGCGGAGCTCGCGGCGCTGTTCGCCGGTGTCGCCCTCGAAGGCCGCGAGCGCGAGATCGCGCGCGACCTGGTCGCCGAGCTGACGAGCCGGCTCGGGTTCCTCGGCGAGGTCGGCCTGGGCTATCTCTCGCTCGACCGCTCCGCGCCGACGCTCTCGGGCGGCGAAGCGCAGAGGATCCGGCTCGCCGCGCAGCTCGGCTCGAACCTGCGCGGGGTGTGCTACATCCTGGACGAGCCGACCATCGGCCTGCACGCGCGCGACAACCGCATCCTGCTCGACGTGCTCGAGAAGCTCGAAGCCAAGGGCAACACGCTGGTGGTGGTCGAGCACGACGAGGAGACGATCCGCCGCGCGCACCACGTGCTCGACCTCGGCCCGGGCGCGGGCAAGCTCGGCGGCCGCGTGATCGGCGAGGGCACCGCGGACGCGCTGATGGCGCTCCCCGACTCGGTCACCGGGCGCTTCCTCGCGCATCCGCTCAGGCATCCGCTGCAGCCGCGCCGGCCCGTCGACGGGAAGTGCAGTTTCATTCAGATCAAGAAGGCTTCTCTGCACAATCTGGCGCAGATCGACCTGCGCCTGCCGCTCGGGCGCCTGGTGTGCGTGACCGGCGTGTCGGGCTCGGGCAAGTCGACGCTGGCGCGCGACGTGCTGTTGAGGAGCCTGCAGGAAGGCGCGCCGGTCGGCTGCCGCGAGGTGAAAGGCGAAATCGAGCGCGTGCTCGAGGTCGACCAGACGCCGATCGGCAAGACGCCGCGCTCCTGTCCCGCGACCTATGTCGGCTTCTGGGACCCGGTCCGCAAGCTGTTCGCCGACACGAGCGAGGCGCGCATGCGCGGCTGGACGCCGAGCCGCTTCTCGTTCAACACCCAGGGCGGACGCTGCGAGTCCTGCGAGGGCCAGGGGCTGAAGACGATCGAGATGTCCTTCCTGCCCGACGTCAAGGTGGCCTGCGAGGCCTGCGGCGGCGCGCGCTTCAACCCCGAGACGCTCGCGCTGCGCTGGCGCGGCAAGACGATCGGCGAAGTGCTCGCCATGAGCGTGGACGAGGCGCTCGAGTTCTTCGCCGCGCATCCCCCGATCCACCGGGCGCTCGGGCTCCTGCAGGACGTCGGCCTGGGCTACCTCACGCTCGGCCAGCAGAGCCCGACGCTCTCGGGCGGCGAGGCGCAGCGCATCAAGCTCGTCACCGAGCTCGCCAAGGTGCGCAGCGAGCGCAGCACGCTGTACGTGCTCGACGAGCCGACCGTCGGCCTGCACATGGCCGACGTGGAAAAGCTGATCCGCGTGCTGCACCGGCTGGTCGACGCGGGCAACAGCGTGCTGGTGATCGAGCACAACCTCGACGTTATCGCGGAAGCCGACTGGATCGTCGATCTCGGCCCCGAGGGCGGCGCGGGCGGCGGGCGCATCGTCTTCCAGGGCGCGCCCGAGGACGCCGCGGCGGCCGGCTCGCACACCGCGCGCGTGCTGTCGGCCTTCCTCGCCGAGCGCAGCGCGCATGCTCGACATTGACGGCGCGCACGGCGAAGGCGGCGGCCAGCTGCTGCGCACCGCGGTCGCGCTTTCCGCGGTCACCGGCCGCGCGCTGCGCATGCGCGACATCCGCGCACGGCGCAAGAAGCCCGGGCTCGCCGCGCAGCACCTCACCGCGGTGCGCGCGGTCGGCGCGCTGTGCGACGCGCGCATCGAGGGCCTCGCGCTCGGCGCGCGCGAGCTCTCGTTCGTCCCGGGCGCGCCGCGCGGCGGCGAATTCCGCTTCGACGTCGGCACCGCGGGCAGCGTGACGCTGGTGCTGCAGGCGCTCGTGCCGGTCATGCTCGCGAGCGGCGCCGCCTGCCGCGTGCTCGTCACGGGCGGCACCGACGTACGCGCCGCGCCGCCGCTCGATTATTTCCGCGCCGTGCTGCTCGGCCTGCTCGAGCGCATGGGCGCTCGCCTGCGGCTCGGCGCACACCGGCGCGGCTATTTCCCGGGCGGCGGCGGCGAGGTCGAGCTTACCGTCGAGCCCGGCGCGCGCCTGCGGCCGTTGGCGGCCGAGTCACCGGGGCGGCTGCTCGAGCTGCGGGGCGCCGCGCACGTC
>DASPRB010000137.1:0-6737 GCA_035624675.1 Burkholderiales bacterium | reverse complement strand
CGGTGATCAGTTCCATCGCGATGTAGGCGCGGTCCTGCTCGACCACCGCGTCGATCAGCGTCACCACGTGCGGGTGGATCAGCCGGCCGGCGAGCGCCGCCTCGCGCACGAACTGGGCGCGGCGCGCGCTGCCGAACTCGGAATCCTGGAACACGCGCGGATCGACGATCTTGAGCGCGACTTCCCGGCCCGAGAAGGTGTCCACCGCGCTGTAGACGGTGCCGGAGGTGCCCCTGCCGAGCGACTCGATGAGCCGGTACTTGCCGACCTGCTGGCCGGAGGTAAGCGACGCGAACGGTTCCCCCATTTATGTAGACTAGCAGGAACCCCCGATAAGCAGGGCCCGTCCGATCCCGATGTGCGACTTTTTGACGGCGGGTGGTTTCTGGATCAAGCTGTTTCGATGACCGAGCTCGCCGCCTCGCTGAAGGGCATGGTGCGCCGCCACACGATGGCGGCGAGCGCGCTCGTGGTGCTCGGCGCGGCCTGGTGGTGGCAGCTCGCCGCCCTGAAGCAGCCGGCGGACCTGCTGTGGCTGGCGCTCACCGCCGTCTCGGTGCTCAGCGGCTTCGCCGCGCTCGGCTGGCTGCGCCCGGCGCGCGTCGGCATCACCGCGCCGCAGGCGATGATGCTGCTCGGCACGCTCGGCATGCTGGCGGGCCTGACGATCGACGCGCACAACTTCGGCCTGGATGCGATCGCGACGATGTGCGCGGCGCGCGCGCCCGATTTCCTCGCGGTCGCGCGGCTGCATCTCGCGTGGCTGCCGGCGATGCACCTCGGCATGTTCGCGGGCGGCCTCGGGGCGCTCGCGTGGCTACGCCGCGCGCGCCCGGGCTGCCGGCGCCAGTTCTGCGCGCGCGTCGTGCAGAACTTCGCCTGCTCGGGCTGGATGATG
Organism: Burkholderiales bacterium; assembly: GCA_035624675.1. GTDB lineage: Bacteria > Pseudomonadota > Gammaproteobacteria > Burkholderiales > SG8-39 > DAHVFK01. The sequence goes on along the minus strand of DASPRB010000137.1, from coordinate 5,839 downwards.
GTCGGCATGGTCGCCGGCGTGATGGTCTACTACCGCATCGCCGCCTGGCTCGGCGCCGTGGGCGGCGTGCCGGAGATGCTCGGCGGCATGATCGGCGGCATGGTGTGGGGCATGGTCGTGAGCGTGTCGATCTACCGCGTCTGGATCGGACTGCGCGGCGCGCGCTGATGAACGAGGAGATCCGCGCGGTCCAGCAGGCGATGGAGCGCTGCGGCTACATCGCCGAGCCCGAGATCGCGACCGCCGTGTTCCTCGCGCGCGAGATGCGCCGCCCGCTGCTGGTGGAAGGCGAGGCGGGCGTCGGCAAGACCGAGATCGCCAAGGTGCTCGCGCGCATGCAGGACACCGAGCTCGTGCGGCTGCAGTGCTACGAGGGGCTGGACACGCACACCGCGCTCTACGAGTGGAACTACCAGCGCCAGATCCTGCGCCTGAAGATCGCGGAACGCGAGGGGCGCGACCCCGCCGAGCTCGAGGACCTGATCTTCGGGCGCGACTACCTGCTCGAGCGGCCGCTGCTGCGCGCGATCACCCGGCGCGAGGGGCCCGCGGTGCTGCTCGTGGACGAGGTCGACCGCGCCGACGAGGGCTTCGAAGCGTTTCTGCTCGAGCTGCTGTCGGACTTCCAGGTCACGATTCCCGAGCTCGGCACGATCCGCGCCGAGCACCTGCCGATCGTGCTGCTCACCTCGAACCGCTCGCGCGAGCTGAGCGACGCGCTCAGGCGCCGCTGCCTGTACCTGTACGTCGAGCACCCCGGGCTGGAGAAGGAGCTGCGCATCCTGCGCGCGAAGGTTCCGGGGATCGGCGAGCAGCTCGCGAGGAGCGTCGCGCGCTTCGTCGAGCGGCTGCGCGCGCGCGGGCCGCGCAAGCTGCCCGGCGTCGCCGAGACGATCGACTGGGCGCAGGCGCTCATCCGCCTGCACCGCGACGCGCTCGATGCCGAGACGGTCGCCGCCACGCTCGGCTGCCTGTTGAAGGACGCGCACGACCTGCGCGCCACCGGCCGCGAGGCGATCGCCGAGCTCGTCGCCGAGGCGCAAAGCTGACGAAATTGCAGGAATTTTCTTTTTGACGCTGCGCGGGACGCCTCCTAGCATGCGCGCACAGAACAAGCGCGCACACGCGCAAGGGAGGAGGACACCATGTCGCAAGCCGCAGGCACGACGGCCGGAGCGTGGCACGCCCGGCTGACCCCGCAGCACTGGAAAGTTCTCACCGCAAGTTTCCTCGGCTGGATCTTCGACGGCTACGAGACCTACGCGCTGATCAGCGTGCTCGCGCCCGCCCTGCTCGCGCTGCTGCCGGCCTCCGAGCACGGGCAGATCCCGCAGTACGCCGGGCTCGCGATCGGCATCACGCTGCTCGGCTGGGCGGCCGGCGGCACGATCGGCGGAATCTTCGCCGACTACATCGGGCGCAAGCGCACGATGCTGATCTCGATCGTCGGTTACGCCTGCTTCACGGGGCTCACCGCGTTCAGCACGAGCATCACGATGCTGGTCGCGTGCCGCTTCCTCACCGGCCTTTTCATCGGCAGCGAGTGGAGCACCGGCAACACGCTGCTCGCCGAGGCCTGGCCGAACGAGGCGCGGCCCAAGGGCGCGGGCTTCCTGCAGTCGGGCTTCGGCTTCGGCGCCTTCATCGCCGCAGCGGCCTGGTACTTCCTTCGGCCGATGGGGCCGGACGCCTGGCGCTGGATGTTCGGGATCGGCATCGTCCCGGCGCTGTTCGTGTTCTACATCCGGCGCAGCATCGACGAGTCCGAGCGCTGGGTCGAGACGCTCAAGGCGAAGCGCTGGGACGTCACCGAAGCGAAGAGCAGCGAGGAAGGCAAGGCGCGGCGCCCGTTCACGCTGCTGCAGCTGTTCGAGGACCGCGAAGGCCGGCGCCGCCTGCTGCTCGGCCTGGCGATGTCGCTCGCCACCACGCTCGGCTGGTGGGGCGTCGCGACCTGGATCCCGGGCTACGTCGGCGCGATCGCCAAGCAGGCCGGCATGGACCCCGCGTACTGGGGCAGCGTCGCCGGCATCGTCTACAACAGCGGCGCGATCCTCGGCTACCTCGTCTCGGGCTTCCTCGCCGACGCGCTGGGACGGCGCGTGTACCTCGCGTTCCTGTTCGTCGGCAGCCTGATCCTCATTCCGGCTGTGTACCTGTGGAGCCACAGCGTCGACGCGGTGCTCGCCGCGACGCTGGTGAACGGCTTCTTCACGCTCGGCGGCTTCGCGTGGTTCGCGATCTACCTGCCCGAGCTGTTCGCCACCAACGTGCGCGCGACCGCCTCGGCGTTCGTGTTCAACGTGTCGCGCTTCGTCGCCTTCCTCGGGCCGCTGTTCGCCGGCAAGCTGATCCACACCTTCGGCGGCGTGTCGATGGTGGCGATGTATCTGGGCTCGATCTACCTGCTCGGCCTGGTGGTGTCGCCCTTCGTGCCGGAGACGCGCGGCAAGCCGCTGCCGGCGTAGCGCCGCCTGATCGCGTCGGCCGCCGCGTCGCTGTCGACGCCGTCGAGCTCGAACAGCAGGCCGCGCGCGCGGTACCAGTCGACCAGCGGCGCGCTCTGCCGCGCGTAGGCGTCCAGGCGCTTGGCGATCGCTTCCTCGGTCTCGTCGGGGCGCTGCACGACCGGCGCGCCGCACAGGTCGCAGCGGCCTTCGACCTTCGGCGGCTTGGTGCGCAGGTTGTAGATCGCCTGGCAGTCGGGGTTGGAGCAGGTGCGGCGCGTGGTGAGGCGCAGCATGATCAGCTCGCGCGACACCACCAGGTCGACTGCGAAATCGATGCGCACGCCGAGCTGCGCGACCAGGCGCTCGAGCGCCTCGGCCTGCGGCACGGTGCGCGGGAAGCCGTCGAGCAGGAAGCCGCGCGCGCAGTCGGGCGCGCGCAGGCGCTCGCCGATCAGGCCGAGGACGACCGCATCGGGCACCAGCTCGCCGCGGCTCATGCGCGCCTCCACCTGCCTGCCGAGCTCGCTGCCCGCGGCGACCGCGGCGCGCAGCAGGTCGCCGGTCGAGATCTGCGGCAGGCCTTCGGCCCGCGCGACGATCTTCGCGGTGGTGCCCTTGCCGGCGCCCGGCGCGCCGAGGAAGATGACTCTCATGCCGAGGCGAGCGCGGTCTCGACCTCGGCGAAGTTGCGCGCTACCTCGAGCGGCTGCAGCGCGCTGCCGAGCTGGCGATTCAATTGCGACACCGCGAACAGGCCGCGCACCCGCTGGCGCCCCTGCGCGTCGCGGTCGACGACCATGGCGTGCTGGCGCCCGACCGCCTTGAGCGTTGCCACCACGTGGCCGACGCGCGCGCCCTCGACCGCCTCGATCGGGATCACCTCGAGCCGCTCGCGCGGCGTCATGACGTCGCCGACGGTGACTTCCTCGCGCCGCAGGCCGCGGTCGTGCACCAGGCGCACCGGCTTGTCGCCCTCGATGTCGGTTGAGGTGATCAGGCCGAGCAGGCCGTTGCGCTCGTCGACCACCAGCAGCAGGTGCACGCCGTTGGCGCGCATGCGCTGGCGCGCGTAATCCATCTGCGCGCCCGGCGCGACCGTGATCGCACGCACGCGTCGGAAGTCGGTCATCACCTCGAGCGCCGGATCGTCCAGGCCGACGCGCTTCGGCTCGGGCAGCACCGGTTGCTGGAAAGTCGTTTCCGCCTCCATAAGGTGCGACGGCAGCACGGCGTAGCTACGTTCCATCAGCGGCCTCCATAAGTGACCCCCCGACAACGACAATATAGTCCTGGCCACGAATCAGTCGAGCGCTTGTATTTAGCGCAGGATTAGCGACACCTATGTTGCACTGCGGGCTTTTGACGGCACGCAAGTTCTGGGTCACCCTGTCGCGATGATCGAGCCGCTCGCCCGCTTCGCCGCCGCGCTGCGCGCCGGCGGCGCGCGCGTCGGCCTGGGCGACGAGCTGGACGCCGCCGCCTCGCTCGCGCTCGTCGACCTGCTCGACCGTGCCGAGGTGCACCGCGCGCTCAGGATCGCGTTCAAGCTGCCGCGCGAGGCCTGGGAGCTGTACGACCGGCTGTTCCGCGAGTACTGGGACGGGATCCGCGCGCCGCGCCACGAGGCGCTCGAACGCGCGCTGCGCGAGACGCGGGCCCGCGCCCAGTGGCGCTGGGACGGCGAGCGCGTGCGCCTCGCGCTGCCGCAGGGCGAAGACGACGAGGACGAGCCCGAGGGGGATACGCCCGGCTACAGCGCCGAGGAGATGCTCAGGCGCAAGCCGATCGAGCGCTGCTCCGCGGCCGAGATCGCCGCGCTCGAGCGGCTGCTCGCGCGGCTCGCGCCGCGCCTTGCCGCGCGCCGCAGCCGGCGCCTCACGCCCACGCGCGGCCGCGGCCACGTCGACCTGCGCAGGAGCCTGCGCCACGCCCTGCGGAGCGAAGGCGACCTGGTGCGCCTCGCGCGCCGCAGCCGCGCGCTGGAGGAGCCGAGCCTCGTCGTGCTGTACGACACGAGCGGCTCGATGGACGCCTACACGCGCCTGCTGCTCGCCTTTGCGTTTGCACTGCGCCGCAGCATCAGGAAGGTCGAGATCTTCGCCTTCAACACCTCGCTGGTGCGCGTGACGCGCATGATCTCGCCGGCCGAGGTGGCGCGTACGCTCGAGCGCCTCGCCGGCGGCGTGCCCGACTGGTCGGGCGGCACGCGCATCGGCGCCTGCCTGGAGGAGTTCAACGCGCGCTGGCGGGACAGGGTGATAAACCGGCACACGACCGTGCTGATCGTGAGCGACGGGCTGGACCACGGCGAGGCCGGGGTGCTCGGGCGCGCGATGCGCGAGCTGCGCGAGCGCGCGCGGCGCATCGTCTGGCTCAATCCGCTGGCGGGCGACGCCCGCTATCGCCCGCAAGCTGACGGCATGCTGGCCGCGCTGCCCTTCGTCGATCACTTTGGCGCAGCGCACAACCTGGAATCGCTGGAAGGATTGCTCGGCCATCTGGCCTAGAGTATCGTCGCGCGTTCCATCGCACGCGCGCATCAAGGGAAGGAGGAGCCCGTGATTCCTGCGCCATTCGACTATCACCGTCCGTCGTCTCTAAACGAGGCCGTCAACCTGCTCAAGCACCACGGCGGGCAGGCGAAGGTGCTCTCCGGGGGCATGAGCCTGCTGCCGACGCTGAAGCTGCGCCTAGGCTCGTTCGCGCACCTGGTCGACATCAATCGCATCCCCGGCCTCGACGGCATCAAGGAGGAGGGCGGTTTCCTGAAGATCGGTGCGCTCACGCGCCAGAGCGCGCTCGAGCGCTCGGAGCTGATCCGCAAGAAGTACCCGATCCTCGCCGACGCGGTGCCGCTCATCGCCGATCCGCTGGTGCGCAACCGCGGCACGGTCGGCGGCAACGTCGCCAACGGCGACCCGGCGAACGACGAGCCGGCGATCATGATCGCGCTCGGCGCAACGCTGGTGGCGCACGGGCCTAAGGGCGAGCGCACGATTCCGGCTAACAGGTTCTACACCGACCTGTACACGACCGCGCTCGCGGCGGACGAGATCCTCACCGAGATCCGCATCCCGGTGCCGCCGCAGCGGAGCGGCGGCGCCTACCAGAAGCTGAAGCGCAAGACCGGCGACTACGCAGCCGCCGCGTCGGCGGTGCAGCTCGCGCTCGACGGCAAGGGCGCCGTGGCGAGCTGCGGCATCGCGCTCACCAACGCCGGGCCGACGCCGCTCGAGGCGGCGGACGCGGCGAAGTTCCTGGTCGGCAAGACGCCGGATGCGAAGACGATCGCCGAGGCGGCGAAGATGGCCGCCGCGAAGGCGAACCCGAGCGCGGACCACCGCGGCTCGGTCGAGTACAAGCGCGAGATGGCGCGCGTGCTGACCGCG
>DASPRB010000133.1:0-4401 GCA_035624675.1 Burkholderiales bacterium | reverse complement strand
CGGGCGCGCGAGCTGCGCGCGCGCCGCGAGCCAGTCGCGCAGCGCCGCGCGCGCCTTCGCGCCGACCGGCACGCTGCGCGTCTTGCCGCCCTTGCCGGTCACGGTCACTTCGGCCTGCGCGAGATCGAGCGCGCCGCCCTGGGCGTCGAGCGAGACGAGCTCCGCGAGCCGCAGGCCCGAGGAATACATGAGCTCGAACATCGCGCGGTCGCGCAGCAGCGCCGGCGAGTCCGTCTGCGGTGCGTCGAGCAGCCGCTGCGCAGCCTCGACGCTAAGCGCCTTGGGCAGGGTCTTGGCGGACCTGGGTGCCCGCACGCCCCGGCACGGGTCGGCCCTGAAGCCGCGCTGGCGTGCGAGCCAGCGGTACAGCCCGCGCCACGCCGACAGGGTGCCCGCAAGCGAGCGCCCGGAGACGCCAGCCGCGTGCAGCTGACCGACGAAGCGGCGCAGCTGCACCACCTCGAGCGACGCGAGGCGCGCCCCGCCCGAGAGGCGCAGCAGCGCGGCCAGGTCGCGCGCGTAGTTGCCGAGCGTGCCGCGCGCCAGCCGCCGCTGGTGGGCGAGCACCTCGAGGTAGGCGCGCACCAGCGGCTCGTCGGGATGCGTGGCGGGCGCCGCGTCAGCCACGCCGCCTCCGGAGCGCGCTACAGGCGCGCCGCGACGCCGCTCGCGCACAGCTCGCCGATGCGGCGCAGGTAGAGCGTGCCCATTTCCGGGAAGAAGCGCTCGGGATCCTCGCTGCCCAGGGCGATCAGGCCGAACGCCGGGCCCTGTCCGAGCGGCACCAGCGCCATCGAGCGCACGTGCTCGGCGGCTTCGCCGAACCAGGGGAGGAAGGGATTGCCGGCGAGCGCCGCGCATTGCGGCCCGGGCAGCGCCTCGGCGTGGCGGCGTTGCTCGTCGGTGACCGCCTGCGCCTCGGCGAAGTCGAACGGCACGGATTTGCCCCATACGCGCAGCACGACGTGCGGCACCGCGAAATCCTCGCGCAGGTGAAAGTACAGCGCGTGCGTGAGCGCGGGGAAATCGCGCGCGCCCGCGATCGCGACCGCCAGCCGGTGGACTTTCTCGCTGATCGCGTCGTTTTCCTCGCCGAACTGGATCAGCTCGGCGAGCTTGACCTCGAGCAGCCGCAGCTTCTCGCGCAGCGTGATCGTCTGGCGCTCCGAGAGCGGGATCGCGCGCCCCCCATAGGGGTGCGGCACGTAGATCGCTTCGAGGAGCCCGGGATGTTGATCGAAGAACTGCGGGTGCGACTTCAGGAACTGCGCGACTTCCTCAGCATTCATGTTCAGTCCTCGAGCTCGATCACGCCTTCGAATACGGTTTGCGCAGGGCCTTTCATCCAGACGGCATTGTCGCCGCCGCCCCAACTCACGGTCAACGTACCGCCGCGCGCCTGCACCTGCACCGGCGAGTCGACGAGCCCGCGCAGCACGCCCGAGACCACCGCCGCGCAGGCGCCCGTGCCGCAGGCGAGCGTCTCGCCCGCGCCGCGCTCCCAAACGCGCAGCCGGATGCGGTGCCGGTCGAGCACCTGCATGTAGCCCGCGTTGACGCGATTGGGAAAGCGCGCGTGATGCTCGATGCGCGGGCCCTGCGTGGTCACCGGCGCGGCCTCTACGTCGGCCACCACTTGCACGGCGTGCGGGTTGCCCATCGACAGGACTGCGAGCTCGACCCGATCGCCGCCGACTTCTAGCGGCTGCACGAGCGGAGATTCGGGCGCCGGCGGCCCCATGTCGACGCTCACTTCGCCGTCCGGCTCCAGGCGCGGCGCGATCAGCCCCCCGAGGGTCTCGACGCGGATTTCGCGCTTGGACGTGAGTCTGCGCTCGTGCACGTAGCGCACGAAGCAGCGCGCGCCGTTGCCGCACTGCTCGACCTCGCCGCCGTCGGCGTTGAAGATGCGGTAGCGGAAGTCCGCGTCCCGGCCGCGGGGCGGCTCGACCACCAGAATCTGGTCGCAGCCCACGCCGAAGTGGCGATCGGCGAGGCGCCGCAGCTGCGCGGTCGAAAGCCCGAAGGGCGCGCGCGTGGCATCGAGCACCACGAAGTCGTTGCCCGCGCCCTGCATCTTGGTGAAGGCGAGGCGCATCAGGCGGCCACCATGAGGCGGCGGTATTCGACCGAGATGCAGCGGTCCATGATCACGAGTATGCCGGCGGCGCGCGCGCGCTCGGCGGCTGCCTCGTCTACGATGCCCTGCTGGATCCAGATCGCCGGCAGGCCGAGCGCGATGCACTCGTCGACCACCTTCGCGACCTGGTCGGAGGATCGGAACACGTTCACCAGATCGGGCTTTTCCGGCAGCTCCGCGAGCTGCGTGTAGGCCTTCTCGCCGAGCACCTGCGAGATGCCCGGGCGAACCGGAACGACGCGGTAGCCCCACTCCTGCAGGCGGCGCGCGATGCGATGGCTCGGACGCTCGGACTTGGGCGAGAGGCCCACGACTGCGATCGTCTTCACCCGCGCGAGCAGCGCGCGCATCTGTTCACCGGACGGATTCGCGAACACGGCGGCGATTCTATGCGTAAAAGCCCGTCTCGCCCTCGGGGCGCGTCTTGAAGCGCCTGTGCACCCAGTAGTACTGCTCGGGCATCTCGCGCACTTTCTGCTCGATGTAGGCGTTCATGCGGCGCGTGTCGGCCTCGACATTGTCGGTCGGGAAATCCTCCCACGGCGGCTCGAAGCGGGCGACGTAGCCCGCCCCGCCCGGCAGCATGCGCGTCACGAACGGCAGCACCCTCGCGCCGGTCGCCGCGGCGATGCGCGCGAGGCCCGGCATGGTCGCCGCCGGGACGCCGAAGAACGGCACGAACAGCGCGCCGCGCCGGCCGTAGTCCATGTCCGGCAGGTAATAGAGCGGCCGTCCTTCGCGCACCGGACGGATCACCGCGCGGATGCCGTCCTGGCGCGACACCAGCAGCTGATCGCCGAAGCGCGAGCGGCCGTGGCGCAGCAGCGCATCGATGTGCGGATCCTTCTGGCGCGCGTACATGCTCACCGCGTCGATTTCGCAGGCGAGCCGCGTGCCGCCCGCATCCAGCCCCACGAAGTGCGGCACCAGAATGATCACCGGCGCGTTCCCCAGCGCGCGCAGGTGCTCCAGGCCTTCGAGCCTGACCAGGCGTTCGATGCGCGCGCGCGGCGCCCACCACAGCACGGCGTGCTCCAGGAACGCGCGCGTGACCGCCCTGAAATGGGCGCGCACCAGACGTGTGCGCTCGCCCGGCGGCATGTCCGGAAAGCACTTCTCCAGATTGACCAGCGCGACGCGGCGGCGCCTGCGCGCCGCGAAGTAGACGATCGGCCCCAGCGCGTTGCCGAGCACGGCGAGCACGCCGAGCGGCAGAAAGTGCAGCAGCCAGAGGAGCGCGATCGCGATGCGGCTCAAGCGGCGGCCTCCGGCGGCGGCGGCGCCCCGCGCGGCCGCTTGTAGCGGTTGTAGCCCCACAGGTACTGCCCCGGACATTCGCGCAGCTGCGCTTCGAGCGCGCGGTTCAGCCGCCGCGCGTCGCTCTCGCCGGGCAGCGCGTCCGGCATCGAGCGGATGTGCACGGCATAGCCCGCGCCGCCTGGCAGGCGCTCGCCGAACACGAGCAGCGCCACCGTATCGGGGCGGCGCGCCAGCTTCATCGCAAGGGTCATCGTGTACGCGGGCCGGCCGAAGAAATGCGCCCATTCGCCCTCGCCTTCACCGGGCACCTGGTCGGGCAGGATGCCCACCGACTCGCCGCGCTTGAGCGCGGCGAGCATGTCGCGCACGCCCGAGCGGTCGGCGCGGGCGAGGCGCACGTTGCGCTTGCCGCGGCCCTCGAGCGTAAGCGGGCCGAGGAACGCGAGCTTGGGTGGCCGGTACATGGCGGTGATCGGGATGCGCTCGGCGATCGCCTGCGCGATGATCTCGAAGCAGCCCTGGTGCGGGGTGAGGATCACGATCGCCTGCCCGCGCGCGCGCGCCGCCGCGATGAGCCCGTGCTCGTCGAACGATCTGACGAGCCGCATCACCTGCTCGCGCGGGCGCATCCAGATCGCCGGCAGCTCGGCGATCATTTTGCCCGCTGAGGCGATGGCAGCGCGGCGGGCCGCGGAATCGGTGATGCCTGCCTGCGCCATGTTCCGGCGCAGATTCCGCCGGTAGGTAGGCGAGCCGAGGTAAATCAGCCAGCCGAGCAGCGCGCCGAGCGCGTGCAGAGCGCGCAGCGGCAAGCCGGCAAGCATGCGCATCACGAAGCGCGCCATGTCCCGATCCGGGCCCCGGCTGCGCTATGGGAGGCGTGCAATCTTTGGTATCCTTGCGGCCTTTTCGCAACCCGCTCGCTGCCCGCTCAACGCGGCGACGCAATCCATCGAGGCGCGAAGAACATGAGCGAGTTCCTGTTCACTTCGGAATCGGTG
>DASPRB010000169.1:0-3047 GCA_035624675.1 Burkholderiales bacterium | reverse complement strand
AGAGCGTCGCTCTTACACGGCGAATGTCGGCGGTTCGATCCCGTCAGCACCCACCAGGGATGGAGCGGTAGTTCAGTTGGTTAGAATACCGGCCTGTCACGCCGGGGGTCGCGGGTTCGAGTCCCGTCCGCTCCGCCAGATTTACTGAAAGGGCGAACGACAGTTCGCCCTTTTTGCGTTGGCTGGAACCATGTTCGATTTCGTCCACAAGCACAAGATCCTGATGCAGGCGATTCTCGGCCTGCTGGTGCTCACGTTCGCGGTGTGGGGCATCGAGTCCTACACGCGCGCGCGGGGCCCGAGCGACGCGGTGGCCTCGGTCGGCGGCCAGTCGATCTCGCAGCGCGAGTTCAACAACGAGCTCGAGCGCCGGCTCGATCGCCTGCGGCAGCTGTTCGGCGCCGGCTTCGATGCGAGCAGCGTCGACACGCCCGCGGCAAGGCGCGCGCTGCTCGACAGCCTGATCGACCAGCGCCTGATCGGCGTGGCGGCGCTGCGCAGCCGGCTGCTGGTTTCGGACGACGTGCTGCGCGACGTGATCGCCTCGACCGCCGCGTTCCAGGAGGATGGCAGGTTCTCCAAGGCGACCTACGAGGCGCTGCTTCGCGCGCAGAACCCGCCGCTGACGCCGCAGGAGTACGAGTCGCAGCTGCGCTTCGAGCTGGCGCGCGAGCAGCTGGTGGCCGCCGTGAACGGTACAGCGATCCCGTCGCGCACCGTCGCCGTGCAGCTGGCGCGCCTCGTACAGGAAAAGCGCGAGGTGTCCGAGGCGCTCGTGCCGGCCGACAAGTTCCTCGACCAGGCGAAGGTGAGCGATGCCGAGGTCAAGGCCTACTACGACTCGCATCAGCAGGAGTTCAGGATTCCCGAGCGCGTGCGCGCCCAGTACGTCGTGCTGTCGGCCGCGGCGCTCGGGCGCGACCAACCGGTGACGGATGCCGAGGTGCAGAAGCTGTACGACTCGCGTGCCGGCCAGTACCAGGTTGCGGAGCAGCGGCGCGTGAGCCATATCCTCGTCGCGGTGCCGCAGAATGCGACCGAGGCGCAGCGCGAGGCGGCGCGCAAGAAGGCCGAGGAGATCCTCGCCGAGCTGCGCAAGGCGCCCAAGCGCTTCGCCGAGCTGGCGAAGAAGTACTCGCAGGACCCGGGCTCGGCGCAGAAGGGCGGCGACATGGGGCTCATCTCGCGCGGCATGACGGTCAAGCCGTTCGAGGACGCGGCCTTCGCCCTGGCCAAGGTCGGCGACCTCAGCGGCGTGGTCAAGTCCGACTACGGCTACCACATCATCGAGCTCACCGGGCTGGTGCCCGCCAGGGTCCGGCCGCTCGCCGACGTGCGCGCGCAGCTGGTGGCCGAGATCCAGAAGCAGAAGGGCGCGCAGCTGTTCGACCATGACGCCGACAGCTTCACCAACATGGTGTACGAGCAGTCCGACAGCCTGGAGCCGGTGGCCAAGCGCTACAAGCTCGAGCTGCAGACGACGGACTGGATCGAGCGCGACAAGGCGCCGGCGCCGCTCGACAACAAGCGCGTGCTCGGCGCGCTGTTCTCCGACGACGCGATCCGCAACAAGCACAACACCGACGCGATCGACGTCGGCGAGGACAGGCTAGTGGCGGCGCGCGTGCTCGAGCACCAGCCGGCGTCGCTGCGCAAGTACGAGGACGTCAAGGCGCAGATCGAGCAGAAGCTGCGCCGCGGCGCAGCCGCGGCGCTCGCGGCCAAGGCTGGCGAGGCGCGTCTCGTGCAGCTGCGCAAGGGCGAGGACGCGGGCCTCGCCTGGGGCGCCGCGCACGACGTGTCGCGCAGTGCGCCGGGCGGCCTGTCCGAGGATACGCTGCGCCTGATCGTGTCGGCCGACGTGTCGAAGCTGCCGGCCTACGTTGGCGCGCCGGCGGGCGACCTGGGCTACGCGATCTACCGCATCTCCAAGGTCACCGAGGCGCCGCAAGCGAGCGACGCGCAGCGGCAGGCCGACCTCGAGCGTGCCGAGCGCATGGAGGGCGCGACGGACTTCGGCTCCTACCTGAAGAGCCTGCGCGCCGACACGGACGTCACGATCAACGAGAAGCTGCTGCTGCCGCAGCAGCAGTGAGCGCGGCCTACTCGCCGGCCATGCCGCCGACGACGCGGCTGAAGCCCGCGTCGACGTACACGACCTCGCCGGTGATGCCGGCCGCGAGGTCCGACAGCAGGAACGCCGCGGCGTTGCCGACGTCCTCGATGGTGACGTTGCGCTTGAGCGGCGCGTGCTGCTCGACGAACTTGAGGATCTTGGAAAAGCCTGCGATGCCGCTCGCGGCGAGCGTCTTGATCGGGCCCGCGGAGATGCCGTTCGCGCGAATGCCCTGAGCGCCGAGGTTGGCGGCGAGATAGCGCACCGAAGCCTCGAGGCTCGCCTTGGCGAGGCCCATGACGTTGTAGTGCGGCACGACGCGCTCGGCGCCGAGGTAGCTGAGCGTGAGCAGCGCCGCGCGCCGGCCCTGCATCATCGGCAGCGCGGCCTTGGCGAGCGCGGGAAAGCTGTAGGCCGAGATGTCGTGCGCCTGGCGGAAGGCCTCGCGCGAAAAGCCGTCGAGCAGCTCGCCGGCGATCGCCTCGCGGGGCGCGAACGCGATGGCGTGCACCAGGCCGTCCAGGCCGTCCCAGCGCGCGCCGAGCTGCGCGAACAGCGCGTCGATCTCTGCGTCGCTCGTCACGTCGCAGGGCAGCACCAGCTCCGAGCCGAAATCGCGCGCCAGCTCGCCAACGCGCTCGCGGAAGCGCTCGCCGCCGGCGTAGCTGAAGGCGAGCTCGGCGCCTTCGCGGCGCGCAGCGGCCGCGATGCCGTAGGCGATCGAGCGGTTGCTGAGCAGGCCGGTGACGAGGATCTTCTTGCCTGCGAGGAGGGCCATGTGTCCCGGGTGTCCGTGTCAGGTCCGCGATTATAGCGAAGGCCCCCGCGTTCCCATCCGCTACACTTCCGCCATGAGGGGTTTCCTGCGACTTGCGGCCGGCCTGGCGGCCCTGTTGCTCGCCACCGGCTGCGGCAAGGTGTGGAACGACCC
>DASPRB010000131.1:0-12267 GCA_035624675.1 Burkholderiales bacterium | reverse complement strand
TGGGCGCGCGCCGGGCGCGGCAGCCCCGCGCGTCCCGGACTGATGCTGGCGCTGGAGCAGGGCGGCAGCTGCCACGGCGTCGCCTACCGCCTGCATCGCGACAAGGTCCGTACCGAGCTGGACGTGGTCTGGCGCCGCGAGATGCTCACCATGGCCTACCGCCCGGTTTGGGTGAGCGCGCACACGGCCGCAGGCATCGAGCGCGCGGTCGCGTTCGCGGCGAACCGCAATCACGAGCGCTACGTGCGCGGCCTCGATACCGGTGCGACCGTCGGCTACCTGGCGAGCGGCGCGGGACCGCTCGGGCGCTGCCGCGACTACCTGCTGGACACCGTGCGGCACCTGCGCGAGCTGGGAATCCGCGACCGCCGCCTCGAGGCGCTGGCGCACGCGGTCGAAGCCCGCGAGGCGGACGAGTTCGCGGCCTAGCGCGATGCGCATCGCTCTGTGCAACGAGGTCATCGCGCCGATGCCGTTCCCGGCGCAGTGCGCGTACGCCGCCAAGCTCGGCTACGACGGCCTGGAGGTCGCGCCCTATACGCTCTCGGAGGAGCCGCAGCGCATCGGCGCCGCGCAGATCGCCGCGGCGCGCGCGGCCGCGGCCGATGCAGGCATCGCGATCACCGGCCTGCACTGGCTGCTGGTGAAGCCCGCCGGGCTGTCGATCACTGCGCGCGACCCGGCGGTGCGGCAGCGCACCCTGGACACGATCCTGGCGCTCATCGACCTGTGTGCCGAGCTGGGGGGGAAGTACCTGGTGCACGGCTCGCCGCAGCAGCGGCGCGTGGAGGCGGGCGATACGCGCGAGGCGGCGCTCGAGCGCGCCACCGAGTGCTTCGCGGCGGCCGCCGCGCGCGCAGCCAAAGCGGGCGTGCTCTACTGCGTCGAGCCGCTCGCTGCCGACACGACGCCCGTCATCAACACGCTCGCCGAGGCCGCCGCGATCGTGCGCCGCATCGGCAGCCCGGCGCTGCGCTCGATGCTCGACTGCAGCGCCGCCGGCCGCAGCGAGCGCGAGTCGCTCGCCGCGCTCGTCGACCGCTGGCTGCCGGAGGGGATCATCGCCCACGTGCAGGTGAACGACCGCAACCGCCGCGGGCCGGGCCAGGGCGAGCAGCGCTTCGCGCCGCTGTTCGCGGCGTTGATGCGCAACGGCTACGCGGGCGACGTCGCCGTCGAGCCCTTCGACTACGTGCCGGACGGGCCGGGCGCGGCGGCGCGCGCCGTCGGCTACGTGCGCGGCATCCTCGAGGCCCTCTCGCCCAGATGAGCGCGCCGCGCTTCGCGGTCCTGGACATCGGACTGTACGAGCGCGACGTGCGGCTGCGCATGCCGTTTCGCTTCGGCGTCGTCACGCTCACCGGCGCGCCGCAGGCCTTCGCGCGCGCGCGCATCCGGCTCGTCGACGGGCGCGAGGCCGAGGGCGCGGCTGCCGAGCTGCTCGCGCCCAAGTGGTTCGACAAGGACCCGGCGCTACCGGACGAGGACAACTTCGCGCAGCTGCGCGCTTCGCTCGCGCAAGCGCGCAAGGCTTACCTGGTCGGGTCGGCCGACACCGCTTTCGGGCACTCTACAGCGAACACCGTCGCCGGCCTGGTGGCCGGGTTCGGGCCGGCGCTCATCGACCGGGCGCTGCTCGACGCGCTGTGCCGCGCGCTCGGCGCGTCGTTCTACGAGGCGCTGCGCGGCAACGCCGCGGGCATCGCGCTCGAGAGTTGCGACGCCGACGCCTTCCTCGCCGGCCTCGCCCCGGCGCGCTCGATCGCCGCGCGTCACACCGTCGGCCTGCTCGATCCGATAACCGCCGGCGACGTCACCGAGCGCATCGACGACGGCCTGCCGCAGACGCTCGAGGAGGTGCTCGCGCGCTACGGCCAGCGCTACTTCAAGCTGAAGCTCGCGGGCGACGCGCAGGCCGACCTCGAGCGCCTGGCGGCGATCGCCGCGGTGCTCGAGCGCATCGAGGGGCGGTACTACGCGACCCTCGACGGCAACGAGCAGTACGACGACGTAGCGGGCATCACCGAGCTGTGGCGCCGGATGAAGGCCGATGCCCGCCTAGGGCGGCTCGCTTCCAGCGTGCTGTTCATCGAGCAGCCGATCAGGCGCGCGAACGCCCTCGCGCGCGACGTCTCGGTGCTCGCGGCCGAAATCCCGCTCGTCATCGACGAGTCGGACGATTCGCTCGAGGCGTTCCCGAGAGCGCGAGCGCTCGGCTACGCGGGCGTGTCGTCCAAGACCTGCAAGGGCCTGTACAAGTCGATCATCAACCGCGTGCGCTGCGAGACGTGGAACCGCGCAGAGGGCGGTGCGCACTATTTCATGAGCGGCGAGGACCTCACCGTGCAGGCGGGCCTCGCGCTGCAGCAGGACCTGGCGCTCGCCAATCTGCTCGGCATCGCGCACGTCGAGCGCAACGGGCATCACTACGTGAACGGCATGGCCGGGCTGCCCGAGGCGGAGCAGGCGGCCTTTCTCGCCGCGCATCCCGACTTGTACGAACGCAGCGACGGCGCGGTGCGCGTCGCGATCCGCGACGGCAGGATGGCGATCGGCTCGCTCGACTGCGCTGGCTACGCTTCTGCGGCCGCGCCGGACTGGAGATCGATGAGACGGGTCATGTGAGCCCGGTGACGGACCGGGCGAAATCGGCGATCAGCGTGTTGACCGCTTGCGGCGCCTCGAGCTGAGGAAAGTGCCCGACGCCGGGCACGATCTCGATGCGCGCCGCGGGCGCCTGGCGCCTCACCAGCTCGAGCCAGGGCGTCGACTCTCCCGGCGCGAGCGCTACCCGCAGGCGCTGCGGATTCACGTAGGTGCTCTGGATGACGAGCAGCGGCACCGAGACGGCCGCGAGCGCGCGCTCCATGTTGGCCGCGTCCCAGGCGACCATGCGCGGAAACAGCGCGCTGCCCACTGCAGCTGGCAGCTCGAGCGCGCGCTCGACGATCGCGGCCTTGAGGCGCACGCCGCTCGAAGGGATGAACATCTCCTCGAACAGCCGGCGCGCGAACGCGCCATAGCCGGTGGCACGGATCTGCTCGCGCATCACCCGCCCCGCGGTCTCCGAGTCGCCCATGCCGAGACGGCTGCCGTCGATGAGCACCAGCCCCGCCACGCGCGCCGCGCAGCGCTCGGCCGCCTGCAGCACGACGCGGCAGCCCATGCTGTGGCCGATCAGGATCGCGCCGGCCAGGTCGAGCGCGTCGAGCAGTGCGCCGACGTCCTCGCCGTAGGTCTCGATCGAGCAGTCGGCCGGCTCTCCCGGCGTGGCGCCGTGCCCGCGCAGGTCGCAGGCGAGCACCGTATGCGCTCCGGCGAGCGCGTCGAGCTGCGGCTGCCAGTCCGCGTGGCTGCAGGCGAAGCCGTGCACGAACACGAGCGGCGGCGCACCGCGTCCCGCGCGCACGTAGAAAAGCGGTGCCTGCGCCCCGCTCAAGGCTCTTCTGCCGCGGCGGGCTTGTGCTGCGCGACGAGCTTCTGCTGCAACGGCGCCGGCGCCGGCTCGTAGTGGCTGAACTCGAGCGTGTACGAGCCCTGGCCGGCGGTGAGCGCCTTCAGGCGCGAGGGGAAGCTCTCCAGCTCCGAAAGCGGCGCCTGCGCGGCGAGGCGCAGCGCGCCCGGGCGCGGCGCCTGCGAGCCCTTGATGTGGCCGCGGCGCGCCGACAGATCGCCGGCGATGTCGCCCATGTTGGATTCGGGCAGGGCGACGTCGATGTCGACGATCGGCTCGAGGATGATCGGGCGCGCCTTGGCGAGCGCGTCGAGGAACGCCTTGCGCCCGGCGGCGACGAACGCCACCTCCTTCGAGTCGACCGGATGGCTCTTGCCGTCGTACACCACGACGCGCAGGTCCTGCAGCGGATAGCCCGCGAGGTAGCCCGAGTCGAGTACGCCGCGCACGCCCTTTTCCACCGCCGGGATATAGACCGAGGGAATCACGCCCCCCTTCACCGCGTCGACGAACTCGAAGCCTGCGCCGCGCGCGAGCGGCTCGACGCGCAGGAACACCTCGCCGAACTGTCCCGCGCCGCCAGTCTGCTTCTTGTGGCGGCTGTGGCCGTCGGCGCGCGCAGTGACCGTCTCGCGGAACGGCACCGAAGGCGGTCGCGTATCGAGATCGACCTTGTACTGGGTAGCGATCTTCTCCAGCGTCGTCCTCAGGTGCATCTCGCCCAGGCCGCGGATCACCGTTTCGTTCGCCTGGGCGTTGTACTCGACGCGGAAGCAGGGGTCTTCGGCGATCAGCTTGTGCAGCACGTCGGACACCTTCTGCTCCTCGCCGCGCTTCCTGGGCTGGACCGCTAGGCCGAAGATCGACTGCGGCAGCTCGAGGGGCCGCGCGTGGATGTTCGCGTCCTCCGGGGCGTCGTGCAGGATGCTGTCGAAGCGGATCTCATCGATCTTCGCGATGGCGCAGATGTCCCCGGGCAGCGCCTCGGCCACCTCGATCTGCTGCTTGCCGCGCAGCATGTAGAGGTGGCCCGCCTTGATCGGTTTCCTGCCGTCGCCGATGAAAAGCTGGGTTCCCGGCGTGACGCGTCCCTGGTGCACGCGGAACGCCGCCAGCCGCCCGACGTAGGGATCGATCTCGATCTTGAACACGTGCGCGAGCACGTGCCTGGACGGATCGGGCTCGGCGCGCATCTCGGCCGCAGCGCCGCCGTCGGCGGGCGTCTTGACGTAAACGGGCGGGTTGCCCTCGGCCGGATTGGGCAGCAGCTTGACGATCACCTCGAGCAGCTCTGCGACGCCCGCCCCGCTCTTCGCCGAGGTGAACACCACCGGGATGAGGTGCCCTTCGCGCAGCGCGCGCTCCAGGGGCCCGTGCAGTTGCTCGGGCTCGACGCCGCCCTTTTCGAGGTACAGCGCCATCAGCTCCTCGTCGACCTCGACCACCTGGTCGACCAGCTGCTTGTGCGCCTCCTCCACCGAGGAGAAGTCCGATTCGCCGGACGGCGCGAAGAAGCAGTCCGAAACGCGCGCCGCGCCGCCCGCCGGCAGGTTGATCGGCAGGCACTCCTTGCCGAAGGTCTGCCGGATGCGCTCGAGCAGCCCCTCGAGGTCGGTCGCGGCGTCGATCTTGTTGACGACGATCAACCGGTCGAGGTCGCGGCGCGCGGCCCACTGCATGAAGCGCCCGGTCATCATCTCCAGGCCGTTCTGCGCGTTGATCACCACCGCGGCGGTCTCCACCGCGGCGAGCGCGGCCAGCGAATGGCCCAGGAAATCGGGATAGCCCGGCGTATCGAGCAGGTGGATGCGCGCGCCCTTCGTCTCGAAGCTCGCGACCGCGAGCTTGAGCGAGTGCCGCGCGGACTTCTCGAGCGGGGCGTAGTCGCACACCGTCGTGCCGCGCTCCACGCTTCCCGGCGCCGGGATCGCTCCGGCTTGCGCGAGCAGCGCCTCCGCCAGCGTGGTCTTGCCGCAGCCGGCCTGCCCCACCAGGGCGATGGTGCGGATGCGGTCGGTCGCATGGTTCTCCACGGTACACCTCGCGGCATCGAGTCACGGAAAGGGCCGCGGCGTCTTGGCGCGCCTTACGCCCGTTTATAGCAGCATTCGGGCGTCGGGGGGAAGCCCGAGCGCTAGCTTGGCACGTGGCGCGGCGTGGTGACGGCGATGAAGATCTCCCGCATGAACAGCAGCAGCGAGACGATGAGCGCCAGCATCGCCAGCACGAACAGCGCGCCGATCATGTGCGACAGGTTGGCGGCGACGAAGGCGCCGACGAAGGCCCCGGCGATGAGCAGGCAGATAAACAGGCCGGAGAGCACGGCGAACAGGATCGCGAAGTACACGGTGTGGATGCGGCGCTCGATCTGCTCGAGCTCGGCGCGCGCCCGCTGGGCCTCTTCGCTGGCGAGCGCGCCAAGGCGCTCCTCGAGCACGCGCCGCCGGTCGACCGCGCGTCCCAGCCTGACGTTGAGCGCAGCGATGATGGTGCCGACCGCAGTCAGCATGAAAACCGGCGCGACCGCGAGCTGGATGACGTGCGCTATCTCGGGAATCTGCGGCTCACCCATGACGCGCTCGGCTGACGGCGCCGGATCAGGTGGTCGGCGACACGACCACGATATGGTCGCGGCTCACGTTGATGAAGTGCGCGGTGAATACCTGCCGGCCTTCGCGCTCCCACACCTCCGCGTCGGTGATCGCGATGAAGTCCTTGGCGTCGGTCATGTAATCGGTGATGCGCGCGCCAGGCACCAGCTCGATATAGCCCTTGATGCGGTAGGTGTCGGTGAGGATCACCACCTTGGTCCTGCTCTCCGGCATCGCCATCTGCACCGCTCCCCGAGAAGTGAGCGGCTATCATAGCAGCGCCGGGCGCCGCTACTTCTTCTTCTCCAGGAGCTCGGAGCGCTTCTTCAGCACGTCCTCGAACTTGGACTTCGCGATGAGCAGCGTGTGGCGCGCGAGCTCCTGGTCGCGCTCCGGTACCCGCGCGCCGCGGACCGACAGGCGCACGTAGTAGGCATTGCCCTCCTGCTTGCCGAGCGTCAGCCGGTAGTCGAGCCCGGCGAGCGTGCTCGCGTCGATCGTCGCGCTCGGCCTGTCGAAGCCGGCCTGCTCGGCGCTCAGCGAGTCGGGCGCCACGTCGGCCAGCGACAGCAGCGACAGCGAGTACCAAGCGGCATTCGCCTTGGTGACCGCGAGCTTCTCGCCGCGCCGCGCGCCGTCGAGCTTCCAGGGGGCGGTCTCGCCCGCGCGCTCGATGCGCCAGCGCGTGCCGTCGGCGTTGCGCAGCTCGAGGCTCTTGACCTTCTCGATCCTGACGCCGGTGCTATCGATCCAGGCCGCGCTCGCTGCGCTCGCCTGCAACAACGGGTCGGATACGACGTAGGCGGAGTCCGGCCTGCCCGGCAGCAGCACAAAGCGTCCGTCGGCCAGCGCCTTGGCGGGATTGTCCGGTGCGCGCTTGAAGTACTTCTTGCCGACCAGCAGTTGCGCGAGCGGCTTGCCGTCGGCCGAGAGGAACTCGAGCAGCGTTCCCGCGCCGGTACCCTTGCCGGGCTCGAGCAGGTCGAGCCGCGCCCGGTCGCTCTCGTCGATCGGCTCGCTCTGGCCGATCTTGAGTTCGATCGTCTTGAGCAGGAAGCCGCGCAGCTTGCCGAAATCGGCCGGAAATCCGCCGCGCTCGGCGATCGTCCACTGGTCGCCGGAGCGCACCAACGTAAGCGTCGCCGCGGGCGAAACGATGCGCAGGCTCGCTACGTCGGCCAGCGTGAGCCCGCGGATGAGCGGCTGGCCGAGCACGCCGGCCTGCGGCGCCTCGCGCGCGCGCTGCTCGTGCCGGTAGACGAGCGCGCCTCCGCCCAGCGCGAGCAGCAGCACGAGTAGGGCAGCCGCGAGGCGCCGGTTCATGCCGAGCGGCGGCGCCGAACGAGCGCCACGCCGAGTCCGAACAGCGCCACCAGCAGGGGCATGAGCGCGATGTTCGCGATCTTGGTCCAGAACACCAGCGCCTCGGAGTCGCGCCGCAGGTTCTTGCGCACCTCCTTCAGCTGCAGCTTGGTCTCCACCACCGCCCTGCGGAATTTCTCCAACTCGGCCTGCTGCTCGGCGCTCAGGATCTGCGCCGATTTCGCGCTCGGCCCCTGGGACTTCTGCAGCTCCTGCAGCTTGTCGGTGGTTTTCTGCAGCTCGTCTTCGAGCGCGCGGATCTTGCCGAAATACTGCTTCTGCGCATTCGCTTCGAGCTCGCGCACCACGGTGAGCGGGCGGAAGGACGAGGCGCGGCTGCGCAGCGAGATCAGGTCGTCGCCGCCCGCGAACTGCTCCACCATGTCCATGGCGAAAGCGAGGTTCCCGTTGGAGGGCACGACGACTTTGTGGCCGAGCACGTCCTGCACGTCGACCACGGCCGGGTCCTGCAGCATGTCGGTGTCGGCGACGAGGATCACCGAGTTGTCCTTGGCCGACTCGCGCAGCTGCGCCTCGGCCGCGCTCTTCGCAGCGTCAGGCTTCGCGCCCGGAGCCGCCGGGCGCCCCGCCGGGAACGCGGTCTTGAATTTGCCGGTGAGCCTGAGCGCAAGCGGCAGCGCGACGCCGCTCGGCACGAAGTCCTTGGTCGCCGCGTCGCCCGCGAGCGTCGCCCGCGCATCGTCGATGAGCATCGAGTCGGTGGAGCTCGTCACCAGGTCGGTCGCCTTCAGGCCGTCCGCCGGCTTGACCTTGAACGCGCCGCCGAAGGCGTACAGCAGCGTCTCGAGCTGGCTGGTGACCACGTCGCTGCGGTTGAACGCGGTGCGATTCAGGCTGAGCACGGTAGGCGTGTAGCGCGGTCCGCGGCCCGAGGCGTACACCGTATCGGCGATCACTTTGCCGGGATCCATCTCCACGCCCCAGGCCTTGAACAGCATGGGCAGCGTCGAGTTGGTGCCGCCCTGCGCGGGCATACCGGGCATGCTCGGCAGCTGGTCGAAATAGGCGTAAGGGTCGACGAACGCGATCAGCTTGCCGCCGCGCAGGACGAACTGGTCGAGCGCGTATTCCTCCTGCGGCGTGATGTCGCGCGGATGGATGAGCAGCAGCACGCCGATGTCCTTGGGGATCTCGGGCGCCGCCATGTCGACGCGCTCGACGTCGAACTCGCGCTTGAGCTCGCTCGCGAGCACCCACGGATCGGAGCTCGAGCGGGTCATCGGATTGAACTGCTCGCCCAGCACCGGCAGCGCGCTCATCAGCCCTATCTTGACGCGCGTGGACGTGGCAACGCCCGCGATCGCGCGCGCGAGGTCGTACTCGAGCAGCTGCTCGCGCTGCGGCGTGATCGCCGGGATCACCTCCTTGCGGTCCAGCCGGCTCACCGACACGCCGAGGTAGAAGTTGTCCCCGCTCGCCAGCTGCTGCGCCTCGATGCCGTCGAGCTGAGCGGCATCCTCCTGCTCCGAGTCGGGCGTCGGATGGAACACCTGCACCTCGAGCTTCGGCCCGGCGACCGCCTTGAAGCGCTCGACCATGTCTTGCACGCGCTGCGCGAAGCTGCGCAGCGGCACCGGCACGGCGCCGCCGTGCGAGATGTAGAGCTTGAGCGTGACCGGGGACTTGAGGCCGCGCAGGATCTTGCGCGTGCCGTCCGACAGCGTGTAGAGCTTGCCCGCGGTGAGGTCGGCGCGCAGCGCCGTGGCCGAGGCGAGATAGTTGAACGCCACCAGCGCGAGAAACAGCGCGACCAGGCCGACGGCGGAATAGACGAGGTTGTCGTACTTTCTCATCGCTCTAGCCCGCGCGGTGGTTCCTGAGGATGACACCGGTGGCGAACAGCGCGAAGCCGATCACCGACAGGAGGAAGAACAGGTCGCGCGTGTCGATGACGCCTTTCTGGAAGCCGTCGAAGTGCGTGATCACGGAGAACGCCGCCACGGTGTCGACGAAGCCCGGGCTCGCCCAGCGGCCGAGAAGATCGGTCACCGGATTGAAGCCGCACAGGATGAGAAACAGGCAGATCACGACCGCGAGGATGAACGCGACCACCTGATTGCGAGTCATCGCCGAAGTCATGCAGCTGATTGCGAGGTAGGCACCTGCGAGCAGCAGGCTGCCGAGGTAGCCGGCGACGATGATGCCGTTGTCCGGGCTGCCCAGCACGTTCACGGTGATCACCACCGGGAAGGTGAGCGCGAGCGCGATGGCGAGGAACGCCCAGGAGGCGAGGAATTTGCCGAGGATCGCCTGCCAGGCCGTCACCGGCATGGTGAGCAGGAGCTCGAGCGTGCCGGAGCGCCGCTCCTCCGACCACAGGCGCATGCCGACGGCGGGCACCAGCACGAGGTACAGCCAGGGATGCCAGACGAAGAAGGAGACGAGGCTCGCTTCGCCGCGCTCGAAGAACGCGCCCACCGTGAACGTGAAGAACCCGGTGAGCAGCAGGAAGATGACCAGGAACACGTAGGCGACCGGCGAGATGAAATAGCTCGCCAGCTCGCGCCGCGCGATGGTGCGCACCGGTTTCCAGGCCGAATTCATGCGCGCGCCGTGTCGGGCAGGGTGATGCGGCGGAACACCTCGTCGAGCTGCCCCTCTTCGGTGCGCAAGGCCTCCAGCCGCCAGCCTGCGCGCGCGGCGAGCTCGATCACGGCCTGCACCAGCTCGCCGGCGGGACGCGCGCCGCCAGGATAGACGCGCCAGGCGCCCTCCAGCTGCTCGACGCGCCCGAGCGGCGCCAGCGCGTCGCCGCTCACGCCCCGGCCGGCCACGGTCACCGCCCCGGCGAGCCGCGACATGGCGCGCAGCTCCTGCGGGGTGCCGTTGGCGACGATGCGCCCGCGGTCGATGATGATGGCGCGCGAGCAGGCGGCATCCACTTCCTCGAGGATGTGGGTCGAGAACACGACCGCCTTGCGCCGGCCGAGTTCGCGGATCAGGTTCCGCACCTCGTGCTTCTGGTTCGGGTCCAGGCCGTCGGTGGGCTCGTCCAGCACCAGCACCTCGGGATCGTGGATCAGCGCCTGGGCGAGGCAGGTGCGGTGCTTGTAGCCCTTGGACAGCGTGTCGATCGTCTGATGCGCCACCGATTCGAGGAAGCACAGCTCGACGACGCGCGCGATGGCGTTCTTCTTCGCTTCGCCCGCCAGGCCGCGCATGTCCGCGGCGAAGGCGAGAAAGCCGTGCACCGTCATGTCCGGGTAGGCCGGCGCTGCCTCCGGCAGGTAGCCGATGAGGCGCTTCGCCTCGAGCGGCGACTCGACCACGTCGTGCCCGCCGACGCTCACCCGCCCGGCGCTCGGCGGCATGAAGCCCGTGATCATGCGCATGGTGGTGGACTTGCCGGCGCCGTTGGGCCCGAGGAAGCCGAGCACTTCGCCGCGCTCGACGTTAAACGTGACTCCGTCGACTACGCGCTTCCTGCCGAACGCCTTCACGAGGTTCTCGATGCGTATCATCGCGCCAAGGATCTTGAGGGGGGCCGCATTATCGCCGAATTCGCGCGGCGCCTCAGGTTCGCGCGATGCCCTTAAGCGAGGCTTAAACGGTTTGCGGAACAAAAGGTAAAATCGGCGCCTTCCGATCTGCAACATCCCACCACCGAGGACCTGCATGGACAAGTCACTGCTAGCCAAGACCGCGGCCGCGATGGTCGCGAAAGGCAGGGGAATCCTGGCGGCCGACGAATCCGCCGGAACTTGCGAGAAGCGCTTCAAGTCCGTCGGCGTCGAGTGCACCGAGGAGAGCCGACGCGCCTACCGCGGGCTGCTGTTCGCCACGCCAGGCATCGAGCAATTCGTCTCAGGGGTGATCCTGTTCGACGAGACGATCCGCCAGAAGACGAGCGACGGCGTGCCCTTCGCCGAGTTCCTCGCGAAGAAAGGCGTGGTGCCCGGCATCAAGGTCGACAAGGGCGCGAAGGATCTCGCGCTCGCGCCCGGCGAGAAGGTGACCGAGGGGCTCGACGGCCTGCGCGAGCGGCTCGCCGAGTACTTCAAGCTCGGCGCGCGCTTCGCCAAGTGGCGCGCGGTGATCACGATCGGCGACGGGCTGCCGACCCACGCCTGCCTGTACGCGAACGCGCACGCGCTGGCGCGCTACGCGGCGCTCTGCCAGGAGGCTTCGATCGTGCCGATCATCGAGCCCGAGGTGCTGCTCGATGGCGACCACTCGATCGAGCGCTGCGAGGAAGTCAGCGAAGCGACGCTGCGCGCCACCTACGCCGCGCTCGCCGCGCACAACGTATCCTTCGAGCACACGATCCTCAAGGCGAGCATGGTGGTGTCGGGCAAGGAGAACGCGCGCCAGGCGGGCGTCGGCGAGGTCGCCGAGCGCACGCTGCGCGCGCTCAAGCGCACCGTGCCGGCCGCGCAGCCCGGCGTCGTGTTCCTGTCGGGCGGACAATCGGACATCGACGCGACCGCGCACCTGAACGCGATGGCGGCGATGAAGGGCCTGCCCTGGCCGCTCACCTTCTCGTACTCGCGCGCGCTGCAGAACCCGGCGCTCAAGGCCTGGCGCGGCAGCCGCGAAAACGTCGCCGCCGCGCAGAAGGCGTTCCATCACCGCGCGCACATGAACAGCCTCGCATGCCAGGGCAGGTGGAAGCCCGAACTCGAGAAGCAGGCCGCATGAGCGCCGCCCTGTTCGAGTCGCGCATCACGAGCCTGCCGCGCATCGGGCGCGGCAAGGTGCGCGACATCTACGCGGTGGGCGAGGACAAGATGCTGATCGTGGTGAGCGACCGGCTGTCGGCCTTCGACGTGGTGCTGGGGGAGCCGATTCCCGACAAGGGGCGCGTGCTGAACGAGATGGCGAACTTCTGGTTCGCGAAGC
>DASPRB010000145.1:0-13751 GCA_035624675.1 Burkholderiales bacterium | reverse complement strand
GAGGTCGATCAGCGCGACCACGGCGAGCGCCGCGATGCCGGGAGCGGGCCGGCTGAGCGCCGCGAGCAATACCAGGGCGATCAGCTGCAACAGCCAGGCGGCAACCACGCTGGCCAGGTCGAGCCCCGCGAGCGGCGGAATCAGTCGCCGCGCCGGCTGCACGATCCAGTTGGTGGTCACCACCACGAACTCGCCGATCTGGTTGCGGAACGGCACGCGCAGCCACTGGAAGTGAAAGCGCGCGAGCAGCAGGTAGACGAAGAACGCCGCGAGCGTCTCGACCAGAAAATGCACGATCTGCTGCAGCATGTCAGCGCTCCTTGCCCAGCTCCTCGCCGAGCTCCGCGGCACGGCGGCTCGCCGCCTCGACGGCGCGCATGAAGCGCTCGGCGAGCCGCTCCTCGGCGAACACGCGCAGCGCGGCCTCGGTCGTGCCGCCCTTGGAAGTGACCTGCGCGCGCAGAGTCCCGGGCGACTCGCCGCTCTGCGCGACGAGCTGCGCGGCACCGAGCACCGTACGTAGGGCGAGCTTGCGCGAGACGTCGGGGGGCAGGCCGAGCTTCTCGCCGCACAGCGCCAGCTGCTCGATGAACCAGAACACGTAGGCAGGCCCGCTCGCCGAGACGGCGGTCACCGGATCGAGCAGCGCCTCGTCCTCGACCCACACGGCCTCGCCGACAGCGCCGAGAATCCGCTCGGCGCGGCCGCGCTCTTCGGCGCTCACCTCGGGCGACGCGTAGAGTCCGGTGACGCCGGCGCCGATCAGAGCAGGCGTGTTCGGCATGCAGCGCACCAGTCGCGCGTGCCCGCCAAGCCAGCGCGACAGGTCGGCGATGCGCAGGCCTGCGGCGATGCTTATGATCAGCTTGGAGGGCGCCACGCCGCCGAGCGCGGCGAGCGCCTGCTTCATGTCCTGCGGCTTCACCGCGAGCACGAGCGTGTCGGACTCCTGCGTCGCCGTATCCGGTGCGGCGCTTACGTGCACCCCGTGGCGCTGCGCGATCTTGTCGCGCGTTGCGGGGTTGACCTCGATCACCGAGATCGACGCGGCGTCGAAGCCCTGTGCGCGCAGCCCGCCGACGAGCGCGTTCGCCATGTTGCCGCCACCGAGAAAGGCGATCTTCATGCCGCGGACTTCGCTGTTTCGCGCGCGCCGAAGATCGCGGTGCCGACGCGCACGAGCGTCGCGCCCTCGGCAATCGCCGCTTCCAGGTCGCCCGACATTCCCATCGACAGCGTGTCGAGCGCGAAGCCTTGCTGCCGCAGGCGCTCGTAGAGCTCGCGCAACGGCCGGAAGCGGGCGCGTTGTATCGCGGGGTCGTCGCTCGGCTCCGGAATCGCCATCAGCCCGCGCAGCTCGAGGCGCGGCATGGTCGCGACCGCGCGCGCGAGCGCCGCGACCTCGAGCGGTGCGACGCCGCTCTTGGAGGCTTCGCCCGACACGTTTACCTGGATGAGGACCTTGAGCGGCGCCATGTCCGGCGGGCGCTGCTCCGACAGCCGGCGCGCGATCTTCTCGCGCTCCAGCGTATGCACCCAGGCAAAACGCTCGGCTACGAGCCGGGACTTATTGCTCTGCAGCGGCCCGATCAGGTGCCACTCGAGCCGGCGCGCCGCTTCGGCACCGAGCCGCTGAACGAGCGCCTCCATCTTCTCGATCGCCTCCTGCACGTAGTTCTCGCCGAACGCTGTCTGCCCCGCGGCGTACGCTTCGGCAAGGAGCGCAGCGGGGTGGGTCTTCGAGACCGCGAGCAGGCGCACGCTGTCGGGTGCGCGCCCGGCGCGCATCGCGGCCGCGCGAATGCGACTTTTTACACCTTGCAAATTACCCGCAATTGTTGCCATAATTCTTTGAATGCGTGCGTGATTTTTTTACAAGCAGCGCGCGCCGCACACCTTACGGAGAATTGTAATGGATCTCACCGAGCTGCTCGCCTTCGTCGTGAAGAACAAAGCTTCGGACCTGCACCTGTCCGCCGGGCTGCCGCCGATGATCCGCGTGCACGGCGACGTGCGCCGCATCAACGTGCCGCCGCTCGAGCACAAGGACGTGCACGGCATGATCTACGACATCATGAACGACGGGCAGCGCAAGTTCTACGAAGAGAACCTCGAGTGCGACTTCTCCTTCGCGGTGCCGAACCTGGCGCGCTTTCGCGTAAACGCCTTCGTGCAGCAGCGCGGCGCCGCTGCGGTCATGCGCACGATTCCTTCCAAGATCCTGTCGCTCGAAGATCTGAAGGCCCCCAAGATCTTCAAGGACATCTCCGAGTACCCGCGCGGCATCGTGCTGGTGACCGGGCCCACCGGGTCGGGCAAATCCACCACGCTCGCGGCGATGATCGACCACATCAACGAGAGCGAATACGGCCACGTGCTCACCATCGAGGATCCGATCGAGTTCGTGCACGAGTCCAAGAAATGCCTGATCAACCAGCGCGAGGTCGGACCCCACACGCTCTCCTTCGCCAACGCGCTGAGGAGTGCTCTGCGCGAGGACCCGGACGTGATCCTGGTGGGCGAGATGCGCGACCTCGAGACCATTCGCCTGGCGCTGACGGGCGCGGAGACCGGGCACCTCGTGTTCGGCACGCTGCACACTTCCTCGGCGGCCAAGACCATCGACCGGGTGGTGGACGTGTTCCCGGCGGCGGAGAAGGAGATGGTGCGTGCGATGCTGTCGGAGTCGCTGCGCGCGGTGATCTCGCAAACGCTGCTCAAGACCAAGGACGGCTCGGGCCGGGTGGCCGCGCATGAAATCATGCTCGGCACGCCCGCGATCCGCAACCTGATCCGCGAGAACAAGATCGCACAGATGTACTCGGCAATCCAGACCGGCGCGCAGTTGGGCATGCAGACGCTCGACCAGAACCTGCAGGAGCTGATCAGGCGCAACGTCGTGTCCGTCGCCGAGGCGCGCGGCAAGGCGCAGAACAAGGACATGTTCGGCGGCTGAGCGGCGCCGCGCAGGCGCCCGCAGTACGCCCCAAGGGAGGTTACGCATGGAACGCGAACAGGCAACCAAATTCATGTACGACCTGCTGCGCGCGCTGCTCGCAAAGCGGGGCTCGGACCTGTTCATCACGGCGAACTTTCCGCCGGCGATGAAGATCGACGGCCGCATGACGCCGGTCTCACAGCAGGCGCTCACGGGGCAGCACACCGCGATGCTCGCGCGCTCCATCATGAACGACCGGCAGGCGGCGACCTTCGAGGCGAGCAAGGAGTGCAACTTCGCCATCAATCCGGCGGGCATCGGGCGCTTCCGCGTCAACTGCTTCATGCAGCAGGGCCAGGTCGGCGTGGTGCTGCGCGTGATCACCACCGCCATCCCGAAGTTCGAGGACTTGAATCTGCCCCCGGTGCTGAAGGACGTCGCCATGACCAAGCGCGGCATGGTGATCTTCGTCGGCGGCACCGGCTCGGGCAAGTCGACCTCGCTCGCGGCGATGGTGGGCTACCGCAACGAGAACTCGCACGGCCATATCGTGACCATCGAGGATCCGGTCGAGTATGTTCATCCGCACAAGAATTGCATCATCACGCAGCGCGAGGTCGGGGTGGACACCGACTCCTGGGAGGCGGCGCTCAAGAACACGCTGCGCCAGGCGCCTGACGTGATCCTGATCGGCGAGATCCGCGACCGGGAGGTGATGGAGCACGCCATCGCGTTCGCCGAGACGGGGCACCTGTGCCTCGCCACGCTGCACGCCAACAACGCCAACCAGGCGATGGACCGCATCATCAACTTCTTCCCCGAGGACCGGCGCGCGCAGCTGCTGATGGACCTGTCGCTCAACATGAAGGGCGTGATCTCGCAGCGCCTGCTGCCGCTCAAGGAAGGCAAGGGACGCATTCCGGCGGTAGAGATCATGCTCAACTCGCCGCTCATCTCCGACCTGATCTTCAAGGGCGAGGTGCACGAGATCAAGGAAGTGATGAAGAAGTCGCGCGAGCTGGGAATGCAGACCTTCGACCAGTCGCTGTTCGACCTGCACGAGGCCGGACGCATCAGCTACGAGGATGCGCTGCGCTTCGCCGACTCGACAAACGAGGTGCGGCTCGCCATCAAGCTGCACGGCAAGGAAGCCAAGGACCGCGACCTGAGCAAGGGCATCGAGCACCTGGACATCGTCTAGCGGCGCGCTGCCTGCCCCGGGGAATGAGCCAGGCGGATTTCCACGGCGTCTTCCCCTACCTCGTCTCGCCGCTGGACGACGCGGGCGAGGTGAACGCCCCGGTTCTCGCGCGCCTGTGCGAGGACCTGATCGGCGCCGGCGTGCACGGCCTCACGCCGCTCGGCTCGACCGGGGAATTTGCCTATCTCGCCTTCGCGCAGCGCCGCCGCATCGTCGAGGTGGTCGTGCAGGCGGCCGCGCGCAGGGTCCCCGTGGTCGCGGGTGTCGCCTCCACTACGATCGCCGACGCCGTAGCGCAGGCGCGCGAGTGGCAGCGCCTGGGATGCGACGGCATCCTGGCGATCCTGGAAGCGTACTTCCCCGTGACGGACGAGGGCGTGTACCGGTACTTCGAAGCGATCGCCGAGGCGGTAACGCTTCCGGTGGTGCTGTACACCAATCCGAGCTTCCAGCGCTCGGATCTTTCCCTGCCGGTCATCGAGCGGCTGAGCCGCGTGCCCAACATCCGCTACATCAAGGACGCCTCGGTGAATACAGGGCGGCTGCTGTCGATCATCAATCGCGTTGCCGGTCGCATGCGGGTGTTCGCGGCGTCCGCGCACATTCCGGCTTGCGTCATGCTGATCGGCGGGGTCGGCTGGATGGCGGGGCCCGCCTGCGTCGCGCCGCGCCAGAGTGTCGAGCTCTACGAGCTCTGCAGGCGGGGCGCCTGGGACGCTGCAATGGCCCTGCAGCGCCGCATGTGGGGGCTGAACGAGGTCTTTGCCAAGTACAACCTCGCGGCCTGCGTGAAGGGCGGCCTCGCGCTGCAGGGCTATGCGGTGGGAGCGCCGCTGCCGCCCCAGGCGCCGCTCGGCGCAGAAGGCATCGAGGACGTGCGCCGCGCGCTCGCCGCGATCGGAGCGCTCTGAAATGCTGCGCATCTCGCCGCGCGTCTCGATCCCGCTCGCCGAGATCGAGCTGAGCGCGGTGCGCGCGCAGGGAGCGGGTGGACAGAACGTCAACAAGGTCTCCAACGCGGTGCACCTGCGCTTCGCTATCCGGGCTTCGTCGCTGCCCGAGACCTGCAAGGCACGCCTGCTCGCGATGCGCGACCAGCGCATCACGCGCGAGGGCATCATCGTCATCAAGGCCCAGCGCCACCGCAGCCTGGAGCTCAATCGCCGCGAGGCGCTCGAGAGGCTGCGGGAGCTGGTGCAGCGGGCAGCCCACGTCCCCCAGAAACGCGTGCCGACGCGTCCGACGCGCGCCTCGCGTGAAAGAAGAATCGAGGAAAAGACGCGGCGCGGCCGCGTCAAGGCGCTGCGCGCCCCGGTGCGCGACTGACGCCGCGCCGATGGCTGCCGGCGACGATGCGAAACTCGTATAGCCGGCACTCGAGCGCGCCATTGTAGAGCGGCACGCGGCGCGCGGGTTCTAGGCGAATGAGCTTGGGCAGCCTCAAGTCGGCTGTGAAGATGAAGCAGCGCCAGCCCGCGAAGCGCCGCTTGAGCGCGTCGCCGAGCGCGGGGTAGAAGCGGGCCAGCTCCTCGGGCGAGCCGAGGCGCTCGCCGTAGGGCGGGTTGGCGACCAGCACGCCCGTTGACTCCGGTGCCGCGCGCGCGAGCACGTCGGCCTGCTCGACCCTCACCCAGCGCTCGACGCCCGCCTCGGCCAGGTTGCGGCGCGCCGCCGACAAGGCTTCCGGGTCGCGGTCGCTGCCGAAGAGCCGCGGCGAGGTGGCGAGCGACCGCGCGGGCTCGCGCTTGATGCGCTCCCAAGTACCCGTATCGAAGCTCGTCAGCCTTTCGAAGCCGAAACGGCGCTTCGCCCCGGGTGCCCGGCCGCGCGCCATGGCCGCCGCCTCGATCAGCAACGTGCCGGCGCCACACATCGGATCGAGCAATGCTTCCTCGGGCTGCCAGCCGGTGAGCATGACGATGCCGGCCGCGAGGTTCTCGCGCAGCGGCGCTTCGTGCGCCGTGCTGCGCCAGCCACGCTTGAACAATGGCTCGCCCGACGTGTCGAGATACAGCGTCGCGGTCTGCTCCTCCAGAAATGCGTGCACGCGCACATCGGGGCGCGCTCGCTCGACACTCGGGCGGCGTCCGAGCGCGTCGCGGAAGCTGTCGCACACCGCGTCCTTGATGCGCAGCGTGATGAACTCCAGGCTCTTAAGCGGGCTGCGCTGCGCGGTCACGTAGACGCGCAGCGTGCGCTCGACGGGGAAAAGCGCCGGCCAGTCGAGGGCGCGCACCGCATGGTAGATGTCGTCTTCACTTGCATACTGGAACTCAGCAAGCTTCCATAGGACGCGGGAAGCGATGCGCGACCACAGGTTGGCGCGGTAGCACAGCGCCCATTCACCTGCGAAGGCGACCCCTCCCGCCAGCGCGCGCGCCGCGCGCGCGCCGAGCCCCGTCAGCTCAGCGGCAAGCAGCGCCTCGAGCCCGCGCGGACACGGAGCAAAGAACTGCTCCTCAGAACGGCTTGACGACAACCAGAATCACGATGCCGAGGAGAATCAGCACCGGCAGTTCGTTGAACCAGCGGAACCACACATGGCTCTTGGCATTTCGCTCGTTGCGGAAGTCGAACATCAACTTGCCGCACCACACGTGATAGGCGATGAGCAGCGCGACCAGCGCGAGCTTGACGTGCAGCCAGCCGCCGCGGAAGTCCCAGCCGAGCCACAGCCAGGTGCCGAACGCGACGGTGAGGACCGCACCAGGAGTCATGATGCCCCAGAAGAGCTTTCTTTCCATCACCTTGAAGCGCTCGATCGACGTGCGATCTTCGGACATCGCGTGGTAGACGAACAATCGCGGCAGGTAAAAGAGACCCGCGAACCAGGTCACCATGAAGACGATATGCAGCGCCTTGATCCAGAGCATCGGCGGGCTATCCCGGGAAGCGCCGACGCGCGAGCACGACGGCGAGGTAGAAAGCCACGATAACATGGGCAGCGAGCACGTCCGCGCTTACCGACCCCAGCGTTGCCGCACGATCGCGCGCAGCACCGGCAGCTTGCGATGGAAAAAGTGGTCTGCGCCGGGCACCACCACCACCGGCAGGTCCTGGGGCCGCGCCCAGGCGAGCACCGCGGCGAGTGGCACGGTCTCGTCCTGCTCGCCGTGGACGACCAGCGTATCGGGCGGCACCGCCGGCACCTCGAAGCCGCCCACCGCGACGCCCACCAGCGCCACGCGCTGCGGCGCCGCGCGCGCCGCGAGGCGTGCCTGCATCGCCGCACCGAACGAGAATCCGGCCAGCGCGAGCGGCAACTCGCCGAACTCGCGCCGCCCCCAATCGAGCACCGCGGCCAGATCCTCGACTTCGCCGCGGCCTTCGTCGTACGCGCCCTCGCTCGCGCCGACGCCGCGGAAATTCGGGCGTAGCGCGATACAGCCCAGCTCGACAAACGCGCGCGCAAGGGTCTGCACCACCTTGTTGTCGAGCGTGCCGCCGAACTGCGGGTGCGGATGCGCGATGAGCGCAATGCCGGTCGGCTCGCCCGCAGGCGCATCGATCGCGCACTCCAGGCGCCCGACCGGTCCGGCGACGAGCGCGCGCCGGGTGCTTGCCCGCATCAGATCCTGAGCCGCTCGACGATGCGGCCGTGGCGCACGTGCTCTTCGATGATCTCGTCGATGTCGTCGCGATCGACGTAGGTGTACCAGACCGCCTCGGGGTAGATCACGATGCAAGGTCCTTCCTCGCAGCGATCGAGGCAGCCGGCCTGATTGATGCGCACCTTGCCCTTGCCCGCCAGGCCGAGATCCTTGATGCGCTGCTTGGCGTAGTCGCGCATCTTTGATGCGTCTTTGACGTTGCAGCTCGTGCGCTCGGCAGGATCCCGCTGGTTGCAGCAGAAGAAGACGTGGTGCGCGTAGTAGGCCATGGAGGCGCGATTCTACCCGAGCGCAGTGCGCCGGGCGGCGAGCCACGTCAGATAGCCGAGCGCGGCGAACGGCCACGTCGAGGACACCAGCCGCGTCAGGCCGTTGAAGTTGAGGAAGTGGCCCTGCTGCCAAAGCGTGAGGTTCGCCGCGAGGTAGGGATTCGGCGGTGCGAGGTTGACCAGCACGGTCGCCGCCATGAGCAGCACCGCAGCGAGCACGACGCGCGCCGCACGCGGCAGGGCGAGCGCCGCGAGCGCCGCCAGCGCACCGACCGCGAGCCCCTGCCAGGCGCCGGGCGTGAGCCAGGCAAACACGTTCTCGGCGCGCATCAGGATCGCGAACGCTGCGGTCTTCACCGACAGGGCGAGCAGCATGAGCGCCAGGAAGACGACGCGCAAGCGGCTGTCCGGCGAGGCGATCAGGGACAGCAGCAACGCGACCGCGACGAGGTTCGCCCCGGAGGTCAGCGTCTCGACGGAAACGAAAAGCTCGGGCGCGTGCAATGCCCCGCCGGGTCCCGCGAGCAGGTTCCTCAAGTCGCCCGCGCCGAACAGCAGCGTCGTTGGATCGAGCTGCGTGAACAGCCACAGCCCGAGCAGCACCAGCCCCAGGTCGGCGGCGAGGCCGGGCCGGAACAACGCGCTGCGCATCCGGTGCAGCGGACCGGTGCCGAGGAGCCAAGGCGCGAAGCGCGATGCGAGCGCGCCGCCTGCGAGGGTTCCGCCCACGTTGCATAACACATCGAGGTTGGAAGCGAAGCGCGCCGGGAGATAGGTCTGCAGCGCCTCCATGCACAACGACAGTAGCGCACCGCTAAGCGCCGCGACGCCCAGCGCGCGCACGCCCCGCAGCCGCGGGTGAAGCGCCAGCACGCACAGGAACCCGTACGGCAGGTAGCCGATCAGATTCGCGGCCAGGTCGAATGCGGTCACGAACCGCGGGGCCGGGGCAACGAGGAAGGCGAACGGCGACAGACCTCGGTCGCGCCAACCGGTAAACGGGTAGAGCGAACC
The DNA here is from genome assembly GCA_035624675.1 of Burkholderiales bacterium. Taxonomy (GTDB): domain Bacteria; phylum Pseudomonadota; class Gammaproteobacteria; order Burkholderiales; family SG8-39; genus DAHVFK01. Next base: position 4,718 of record DASPRB010000145.1, on the reverse strand, counting down.
GTAGATGACCAGCAACAGGTAGACGGCGAGCGCAGCCCGCGCGAGCGGCGAGGCACGCACGTGCGCTAGCGGACTTTGATCTCCACCCACAGCCGGTTCAGCATGCGCCTGGTCTTGCGATCGTAGTCGCGCAGCATTTCCAGGTGCTTGAAGTGCTCCGCGTCGGGAAAGATCGCCTCGTTGCGGGCGATCTCGGGATCGATGAGCGGCAGGGAGGCCTGGTTGGGGTTGCCGGCCCCGATCAGGTTGGTGAGCTCCGCCGAAGCGCGACCCTCGAGCCAGTAATTCATGAACATCTGCGCGAGGTCGGGGCGCTTGCCGGTCTTGTCGATCACCAGGTTGTCCAGCGCGAACACTGCCCCTTCCTTGGGCGTCGAGTAGGCGATGCTGAAGGGGCGTCCGGCCTTCTTCGCGTCCTGCTGCGCGGTGTACAGGTCGTTGGAATACCCCTGCACCAGCCAGATGTTGCCGACCGTGAGCTCCTTGAAGTACGACGCGGCGTTGAACGCCGCCCAGTACGGCTTCGCGCGCAGGATCAGGTCGCGCGCCTGCCTGAGCTTCTCCTCGCTCGTCTCGTTCACGGAGTAGCCCAGGTACTTGAGCGCCGCGGCGAACAGCTCACGCTGCGAATCGAGCACGGTGACTTTGCCTTTGACCTTTTCCAGGTAGCGCGGCTCGAAGATCACGGCCCAGGTGTCCGTCGGCAGGCCGAGCGCGCGCATCTTCTCGACGTTGTAGCCGATAATGGTGAGAGAGTAGGCGTAGGGCACCGAGTAGCGGTTGCCCGGGTCGAACCAGGTGTTCAGATATTGCGGCTTGATGTTCTTCAGGCTGGGAATCTTCGATTTGTCGATCGGCCGCAACTGGCCCGACTTGATCAGCGCCTCGACCGCGTTGCCCGTCGGCACGATCAGATCGTAGCCCGTCGCTCCGGCGGCGAGCTTCGCCAGCATCTCCTCGTTGTCCGAGTAGTAGTCCTGCACCAGGCGGCAGTTGCACAGGGCCTCGAAGCGCGCGACCGCGTCGTCGGTCATGTAATTGTTCCAGTTGAACATGCGCAGGACGTCCTGCGGCGCGCCGTACGCCGCACCCGTGGCCAGCGACAGCGCGGCAGCGACCAGAATGAGAATGCGATGCGCCCGTCCCAGCATCACGCCCTTGCCCGCATGAGGTCGGGCGCCAGCCTGCTCGCGGTGACGATCATGGCGAGCGTCAGCACCATGAGCAGCGCTGAGACCGCGTTGACCTCGGGTGTCACCGCCACCTTAATCATGGTGTAGATCTCGAGCGGCAGGGTCTTCGTCCCCACGCCCGAGGTGAAGAAGGTGATGACGAAATCGTCGATCGACAGCGTAAAGGCCATCAGCGCGCCGGCGATCACGCCCGGCAGGATGAGCGGCAGCGTCACGAGCCGGAACGTCTGCCAGGGCGTGGCGCCGAGGTCGCGCGCCGCCTCGAAGATCGACTCGTCCATGCCCGCGAGCCTTGCACGCACGATGATCGCCACGAACCCGATGCAGAACGTGATGTGGGCGATGACCACCGTGGTCAACCCGAGGCCCATCTCGATGCCGAATACCCCGAGCAGCGGTTTGGCCGTATTCAGGAAGAAGATGAGCAGCGACACCCCGAGCAGGATCTCAGGCATCGCGACCGGAGTGAACACGAGAAACGGCAGCAGCCGCGGCTTGAAGCGGTGCATCGAGATGCCGGCCATCGTTCCCAGGACCGTCGCGATGAGCGACGCGACGCAGGCGATGGTCACCGAATTGAGCGCCGCGTGCAGCATCTCCTCATCGGCGAACAGCTTGGCGTACCAGCCGGTGGTGAATCCGACCCATTCGGCGTTCAGCTTCGAGTCGTTGAACGAGAAGATCACCACGATGACGAGCGGGATGTAGAGGAACGCGTACACCAGCAGACTCGCGAACCACAGCCAGAATCTCTCGACTTCGCGGCGCCGACCCGCAAGTCCGAGCGCGAGCGCAAGCCCGAGCAGGGCGAACGCCGCTCCCGCGAGCAGGACTTTGCCGCCGGAAGCGAGGAAGCTGCCGAACAGGACGGCGACAGCGAGCCCTTCGACCGCGAGCGCGAGCCTACGCACCGGCGCCCGCCCCCCCGCTCTCATGCGCGCCTCATGCCGCGCGCAGCGAGCCAGCTCGCCGCGCCTGCGACCGCCAATACCGCGATGGTCAGCATGAGCGAGAGCATGCTGCCGAAGGGCCAGTCGCGCGTGCCGAGGAACGATTCCTTGATCATGTTGCCGACGATCCAGTCGTCCTTGCCGCCCAGGATCTCGGGGATCGCGAACATGCCGAGCACCGGGATGAACACCAGCGCGGAGCCGGAGAAGATTCCGGGCAACGAGAGAGGAAACGTCACGCGCCAGAAGCGCTGCCAGGCGTTCGCGCCGAGGTCCTGCGCCGCGTCGAGCAGCACCGGATCGTGCTTCTCCAGGTTCGTGTACAGCGGCAGGATCATGAAAGGCAGATGCACGTAGACCATGCCGCAGATCACCGCGAAGCGATTGAACAGTAGATCGAACGGCCCGAGGATGATCATCCAGGCGTAGACCCGCACCAGGAAGTTGGACGCGAACGGCAACACCACCAGCAGCACCATCAGGTTGCGCTCGGCTTTCGGCCGGCGCGCGATGAGCGCGGCGAGCGGATAGGCCATCAACAGGCACACGAGCGTGGTCAGCGCCGCCACGCCGAAGGACTTGGCGAAGATCTCGAAATACACCCAGTCGCCGAAAAACACCCTGTAGCTCTCGGCGGTGAGCCCGGAGTCTTCCCCCGGCTTTGCCGGGAACAACGGCGCGAGCCCGCCGAACTCTCCGGGATAGCGGAACGACGCCACCACCATGATGAGCGCCGGCAGGAGGAAGAAGACGACCAGGAACAGGAACGGCGGCCCGCCGACGAGCCACCTGAGGGTGCGGCGCGAGCCCATCTATTCGGTCAGGACGACGCCGGCCTCGGCCGGCCAGGCGACGGACACGGGGTCGCCGACCTCGAAGAACTTGGCCCGGCCCGGCGCGGAATTCGGCAACAGTGCCTGGAGCTGCTGGCCGTTCGGCAGATCGACGATGTAGGTGGTGACATCGCCCACGTACAGGAAATCGTGCACCTTGCCGCGGTAGCGGTTCGGCAGCTCAAGCGGCGCGTCGGGACCGGCGATCCTGACCTGCTCCGGGCGCAGCGCCACGGCCGCCGAGGAGCCCGCCCGCGGCGGACTGTCCACGCGCGCCTCGATCTCGCCGAGGCCCGGCACGCGCAGCCGAACGCGCCCGTCCGCCGCCTCGGCGACCTCTCCTTCGAGCATGTTGATCTTGCCGATGAAGTCGGCAACGAAGCGGTTCCTGGGAATGCCGTACAGGCGCGAGGGCTCGTCCAACTGCTCGATGCGCCCCGCGTTCATCACCGCGATGCGGTCCGACAGGGCGAGCGCCTCGGACTGCGCGTGCGTCACGAAGACGAACGTGATGCCGACTTCCCGCTGCATTTCCAGCAGCTCGACCTGCATCTCCTCGCGCAGCTTCGCGTCGAGTGCGCCGAGCGGCTCGTCTAGCAGCAGCAGGCGCGGCCGATTGACGAGGCTGCGGGCGAGCGCAACGCGCTGCTTCTGGCCGCCCGATAGCTCGTGCGGATAGTGGCGCTCCTTTTCCTCCAGGTGCACCAGAGCGAGCGCGTCCTTGACGCGCGCAGTGATCTTCGCGGGCGCAACGCCTGCCATGCGCAGCGGAAATGCGATGTTCTGCGATACGGTCATGTGAGGAAACAGCGCGTAACTCTGGAACACGGTGTGGATCGGCCGCCGCTCGGGCACCGTATCGGCCATGTCCACGCCGTCCAGCACGATCGCGCCCGCATCGGGTAGATCGAAGCCGGCGATCATGCGCAATAGCGTCGTCTTGCCGCAACCGGAGGGTCCGAGCAGGGTAAAGAACTCGCCAGCCTCCACCGAAAAACTGACGTTGTCGACCGCGACGAGCGGACCGAAACGCCTCGTGACGTTGCGAATCTCTAGTAGCGCCATGCTGCGGGCAGTGAAGGGACGCGGAATACTAGCAAAGAAGCTGCACCGCGAGCAGCACGGCGAGCAGGGCCGCGAGCAGCGCGAGCATGCGGTTGCGCCGCACGCCCTGCTCGGCGAGGCGCGCCAGCGTCCGCTCCAGGTCGCCGAGCCGCTCCGCCGCGAGCGCCCGGTGCACGAGCCTGGGCAGCTGCGGCAGCGTGGCCGCCCAGTACGGCGCCTCCTGCCTGATCGCCTTGAGCAGGCCGCGCCAGCCGATCTGCTCGCTCATCCAGCGCTCCAGGAACGGCTTGGCGGTCTTCCACAGGTCGAGCTCCGGGTCGAGCTCGCGGCCGAGGCCCTCGATATTGAGCAGCGTCTTCTGCAGCATGACCAGCTGAGGCTGGATTTCCACGTTGAAGCGGCGCGAGGTCTGGAACAGGCGCAGCAGCAGCTTGCCGAAATATATTTCCTTGAGCGGCCGGGCGAAGATCGGCTCGCACACCGCCCGAATCGCCGCCTCGAACTGGTCGACGCGCGTGTCCTCCGGCACCCATCCGGCGTCCAGGTGCGCCTGCGCCACCCGGCGATAGTCGCGGTTGAAGAAGGCGATGAAGTTCTGCGCCAGGTAGTTCTTGTCGGTCTCGGTGAGCGCGCCCATGATGCCGAAGTCGAGCGCCACGTAGCGCCCGTCGTCGGCG
>DASPRB010000122.1:0-12523 GCA_035624675.1 Burkholderiales bacterium | reverse complement strand
CTCCTGGAGCTGTGCGTGCGCGACGCCTTCGAGCTGTGGCTGAACGCGCATCCGGACGAAGGCAAGAAGATCGTCGAGCTGGCCGTGGAGCAGGCGCTGTCGCGCCTGTCCAAGGGCAAGAAGTTCGAAAGGAAGAAGTCCTCGGGCGTCGCCACGCTGCCGGGCAAGCTCGTCGACTGCGCCTCGGGCGACACCTCGAGGAACGAGCTGTTCATGGTCGAGGGCGACTCGGCCGGCGGCTCGGCCAAGGAGGCGCGCGACAAGGAGACGCAGGCCGTGCTGCCCCTGCGCGGCAAGGTGCTGAACACGATGTCGAAGGACGCGCGCACGGTGCTTGCCAACAAGGAGCTGCAGGCGATCGCCACCGCGATCGGCGTCGACCCGCACGGCGCCGAGGAGAGCGCGGATCTCTCCGGGCTGCGCTACGGCAAGATCATCGTCATGACCGATGCCGACGTGGACGGCGGCCACATCCAGGCGCTGCTGCTCACCTTCTTCTTCATGCACGCGCCGCGGCTGGTCGAGGCCGGCCACGTGTACGTCGCGCAGCCGCCGCTGTACAAGGTCGAGGTGCCCGGCCAGGGCAAGGGCAAGCCCGCGCGGCGGCTGTACTGCCTGGACGACGACGAGCTCGAGGAGACCCTCGAGCAGCTCAGGAAGGAGAAGCTGCGCGAGGGCGGCTGGGAGATCTCGCGCTTCAAGGGGCTGGGCGAGATGAGCCCCGAGCAGCTTTGGGAGACGACTATGAATCCGGACACGCGGCGCCTGGTGCGCATGCAGCTCGACGCGGCCAAGATCAAGCAGGCGCGCGCGACCTTCGAGCTGCTCATGGACTCGGGCGAAGCCGAGGGCCGGCGCAACTGGATGCGCGAGCACTGGAAGAGCGTCGAAGCCGACGTATGAAAAGCAAATCCTCTCGGCGGCAGAAGGCCTTCTGGGAGCGCAGCTACAAGGGACATGCCTACTGGCTCGGCAAGACGAAGCTCGGCAAGGTGACGCTCGTCGCGCACGGCCAGTACGGATGGGATGCGGCGGGCAAGACCGGAACCGCCGATACGCTCGACAAGGCGAAATCGGCCGTCGAGCTCGCGGTCGCGCTGGCCGACCGCCAACTGCCTCTATTCGAGTAGACGATGGACGACACGCAAACCCTGGATCTGTTCAACCCAGACAATGGCGACGAAGCGGCGCCGATCGAGCGCCACGCCTCGCAGGCCTACCTCGGCTACGCGGTGTCGACGGTCAAGGCGCGCGCGCTGCCGGAGATCGCCGACGGCCTGAAGCCGGTGCAGCGGCGCATCCTGTACGCGATGGCGGACACGCCGGGCGGCGCGCAGTCCTTCGCCAAGTGCGCGCGCTACGTCGGCGAGGTGCTCGGCAAGTACCACCCGCACGGCGACTCCTCGACCTACGAGGCGCTGGTGCACCTGGCGCAGCCGTTCTCGATGCGCTACCCGCTCATCGACGGGCAGGGCAACTTCGGCTCGCGCGACGGCGACGGCGCAGCCGCCTACCGCTACACCGAGGCGAAGCTGGCGCGCATCGCCGAGCTGGTGCTGGCCGAGATCGGCGAGGGCACAGTCGACTTCCAGAAGAACTACGACGGCAAGTTCGACGAGCCGGTGCTGCTGCCGGCGCGCCTGCCCTTCGGCCTGCTGAACGGCTCGTTCGGCATCCCGGTGGGTTTCTCCACGCGCATTCCCTCGCACAACCTGAAGGAGGTCGCGGCCGCGGCGGCCTGGGTGATCCGCCACCCGAAGGCGAAGCTGGAGGACGTGCTCGAGCGGCTGCCGGGTCCGGACTTTCCCGGCGGCGGCCAGATCATCTCGCCGCCCGAGGAGCTGCGCCAGGCCTACGACACCGGCCGCGGCTCGATCGCGCTGCGCGCGCGCTGGACCATCGAGCCGCTCGCGCGCGGCCAATGGCGCATCGTGGTCAACGAGCTGCCGCACGGCGTGTCCTGCCGCCAGGTGCTCGAGGAGATCGAGGCGCTGGTCAATCCGAAGCCGGCCGCGGGCAAGAAGGAGGTCTCCCAGGAGCAGAAGCGCCTGAAGCAGTTCGTGCTCGACCTGGTCGAGTCGGTGCGCGACGAGTCCGACCGCAAGTCGAAGCTGCGCCTGGTGATCGAGCCGCGCAGCTCGCGCCAGGACCCCGGCGAGACCATGAAGGCGCTGCTCGTGCAGACCTCGCTCGAGACGCGCTACGCGGTCAACCTCACCTGGCTGGGCCTCGACGGCCTGCCCGAGACCAAGGGCATCGTCGAGGTGCTGCGCGAGTGGGGCGAGTTCCGCGTGCAGACGGTGCGCCGGCGCACCGCGCATCGTCTGGCGAAGTGCGAGGAGCGGCTGCACATCGTCATGGGCCGCCTGACGGCCTACGCGAAGATCGAGGAGATCATCAAGCTGATCCGCGCGGCCGAGGACCAGGCGGAAGCGAAAGCGAAGCTGCAGGCGAAGTACAAGCTGAGCGAGCGCCAGGCCGAGGACATCGTCAACCTTCGCCTGGGGCAGCTCACCAAGCTCGACGGCGTCAAGCTGAACGACGAGAGGAAGGCGCTCGAGGCCGAGAGGAAGGGCCTGAAGACGCTGCTCGGCGACGACAAGGAGCTGAGGAAGCTCGTCGTCAAGGAGCTGGAGGACGACGCGAAGAAGTTCGGCGACGAGCGGCGCACGCTGATCAAGTCCGAGGAGCGCGCGCAGATCGAGCGCAGCGTGCTCGAGGAGCCGCTCACCGTGATCCTGTCGCGCAAAGGCTGGGTACGCGCACGCTCCGGCCACGGCATCGACCTCGCCACGGTGAACTTCAAGGACGGCGACGGCCTGCTGCAGGCGCTCGAGTGCAAGACGACCTCGCCCGTCGTGTTCCTCTCGGCGCGCGGCAAGGCGTTCACCGTCGAGGCGGCCAACCTGCCGAGCGGGCGCGGCGACGGCCAGCCGATGAACACGCTGGTCAACTGCGGCGGCGACGACATCGTGTGGATGGCGAGCGGCGACCCCGCCGGCCAGCTGCTGATGAGCTCCTCCGCCGGGCAGGGCTTCCTGTGCCGCCTGGGCGATCTCGTCTCCAAGACGCGCGCCGGCAAGGAGTTCATGGCGGTCGCGGAGGGCGTGCGCGCCAACGCGCCGGTCGGCTTCGCCGGCGAGCCGGCGAAGATGAAGGTCGCTGCATTGTCCTCGGATGCGCGCCTGCTCGTGTTCCCGATGGCCGAGCTGCCGCTGCGGCCGAACGGCGGCGTCGGCGTGCAGCTGATCGCGCTGCCCGAGAAGGTCGGGCTCGCCGCGGCCGCCGCGCTCGAGCCGAAGGCGACGCTCATCGTCACGGGCTTCAAGCGCACGCGGAAGAGCGCCGAGCTCGACGCGAAGATGCTGAAGGACTACGAGGGCAAGCGCGCGCAGCGCGGCCGGGTGTGCGACGTCGGCTTCCGGCCCGACGCCTTCGCGTGAGCGGACGGCGCGGCGACCGCGTCCTCATCTACACCGCCGCGCTGCTGCGCGGCCTCGCGGCCGGCTCGATCAGCGTGCTCGCCGCGGTGTACCTCGCCAAGCGCGGTTTCGACGAGTCCGAGGTCGGCTTCGTGCTCACCGCGGGCTTCGTCGGCGTGGCCGGCGGCACCGCCTACAGCACCTTCCTCGCCGACCGCGTCGGCCGGCGCCGCAGCCTGGTGGCGCTCGCCGCGCTCGCCGCGGGCGGCGGGCTCGCGCTCGCGCTGCTCGAGTCGCGCTGGGCGCTCGCGGCGGCGGCGTTCCTCGGCATGCTGAACACGCAGGGCACCGACCGCGGCGGCGCGCAGGCGCTCGAGCAGGCGATCCTGCCCGGCACCGCCACCGACAGCGAGCGCACCCAGGTGTTCGCCTGGTACAACGCGCTGCAGGACGCCGGCACCGCCGTCGGCGCGCTGCTCGCGGCGCTGCCCGCACTGCTGCGCGATCGCTTCGGCGTCGCAGAAGCGCAGGCCTACGACGCGACGCTCCTCGGCTACAGCCTGCTGCTCGCCGGCGCGGCGCTCGCCTACGCGCGCCTCTCGCCTGCGGCAGAGCGCGCCGCCGCCGCGCCGCCGGCGCTCGCACTGCACGCGCCGCAGGCGGTGCGCCGCGCCGTGCGCAACTTCTCGCTGCTCGCGGGGCTGGACGCCTTCGGCGGCGGCTTCATCGGCTCGGCGCTGATCGCGTACTTCCTGTACCTGCGCTTCGGCGTGTCCGAGGGCGCGCTCGCCGCGCTGTTCCTCGCGGCGCGCGTCATGACCGTGCTGTCGCATTTCATCGCCGCCTGGCTCGCGCGCAGGATCGGCCTGGTGAACACCATGGTGTTCACCCACCTGCCGTCGGGACTGCTGATGCTCACGCTGCCGCTGGCACCGACCTTTGCGATCGCCGCGCTGCTGTTCGTCGTGCGCGAGGGTCTCTCGGAGATGGACGTGCCGACGCGCCAGTCCTACCTGATGGCGATCGTGCCGGCGCACGAGCGCGCCTGGGCCTCGGGGCTTTCTCAGCTCGCGCGCGCGAGCGGGCGCATCGCCGCGCCCGCGCTCGCCGGCGGCGCGATGCAGGCGGGCGCGCTGTGGGCGCCGCTGGTCGCCGGCGCGCTGATCAAGATGGGCTACGACCTGCTGCTGTGGCGCGCCTTCCGCCGCATCCGCGCGCCGGAGGAAGAGCGTTGAAGCGGCGCTTCGCGCACGTGGTGGGCTTCGACGACGCGCCGTTCGCGCGCGCGCGGCGCGGCGACGTGCTGGTCGTGGGCGCGGTGTACGCCGGCGCGCGGCTCGAGGGCGTGCTCGCCACGCGCGTGCGGCGCGACGGGGCCAACGCCACGCGCGCGCTCGCCGAGTGCCTGCGGCGCTCGCGCTTCCGCGCGCAGCTGCACGCGGTGCTCCTGCAGGGCATCGCCTTCGCCGGATTCAACGTGGTCGACGTCGGCGCGCTGCACGCCGCGCTCGGCCTGCCGGTGCTGGTGGTCGCGCGCAGGAAGCCGAACCTGGCGAAGGTGCGTAGCGCGCTGCTCGCGCACGTGCCCGGCGGGGCGCGCAAATGGCGCCTGATCGAGCGCGCCGGCCCGATGGAGCCGGCCGCCGGGCTGTGGGTACAGCGCGCAGGCCTTTCGCTCGCCGAGGCCGAGTCGCTTCTCGAGCGCTTCGCGCTGAACGGGCGGCTGCCCGAGCCGCTGCGCGCGGCGCACCTGATCGCCGGCGGGGTGGCGACCGGCGAATCGCGCCACCGGGCCTAGGCCGCTGCGATGCAAAGCGCGCTGCCGCTCACGCTCCGCGTCGTCGCCGCGCCGGCCGCGATCCTCGTGCTCGCCGCGCTCGTGCTCGTCCTCGGGCCGGCGCTGCCGCCTTCGCTCGCGGGTCTCGCGGACTACGGGCCGTACGCCGTGCTCGCGCTCGCCGCGGCGGTGACGCTGTGGTTCAACCGCGGCCGCGCCTTCGTCGCCGCCGTCTCGCTGCTGGCGGCCTACGCCGGCTACCGCTACGCGCTGGCGCTCGGGGCCGCGGGCTTCCCGGCGCGCGCCACCTACACCGCGCTCGCGCTGCTGGTGCCGTTCAACGTGCTGCTCGCGCTCGTGCTGCCCGAGCGCGGCGTGGTGCATCACGGCAGCTGGCGCTGGCTGCTGCTGATCGGCGCCGAAGCGCTGCTGGTGGCGTGGATGGCGAGCGCCGGGCGCAGCGCGTTTTCCGGCGCCGCCTGGGAGCACCTGCTCGATCATTGGACGCTGCGCTCGCCGCCGGTGCCCTTCGCCGCGCGCGTCATGTTCGCGCTCGCCTTCGGCGCCGCCGCCTGGCGCGCCTGGCCGCGTCACTCGCCGACCGACATCGGCAAGGCCGGCGCGCTGGTCGCGTTCCTCATCGCCTGCTGGTGGGAGGGCGCGCACGGCGTATTCGGCGCGTTCATGTCGGCGGCCGGCGCGATCCTGCTGGTCGCGGTGCTGCAGGAGTCGCACCGCATGGCGTTCCGCGACGAGCTCACCGGGCTGCCGGGCCGCCGCGCGCTCGAGGAGCGGCTGCGCGCGCTCGGCCCGGAGTACACGATCGCCATGGTCGACGTCGACCACTTCAAGAAATTCAACGATACCTACGGGCACGACGTCGGCGATCAGGTGCTGCGGCTGGTGGCCGCGCGCCTGGCCGAGGTGGGCGGCGGCGGGCGGTCGTTCCGCTACGGCGGCGAGGAGTTCACCGTGCTGTTCTCCGACGTGCCGCCCAAGGACGCGCTGCCGCACCTCGAGGCGGTGCGCGAGGCGATCGAGCGCTATCGCATGGCGCTGCGCGAAGAGCAGCGCCCGAAGAGCAACAAGAAGGGAAGCAGGCGGCGCGGCGCCGGGCGCGCCGAGGAAACCGTCTCGGTCACCGTGTCGGTCGGCGTCGCGGGGCCGGGCAAGCGCCTCGCCACGCCCGCCGAGGTGATCAAGGCGGCCGACGGCGCGCTGTACCGCGCCAAGGAATCGGGCCGCAATCGCGTCAGCCGCTGAGGGCCGCAAGAAACTGTCAGCCGCGTGATCGTCTTCACGGCGCAGGCGAGTTCTGACTGACCTGCGGCGCGCGCGCCGCTCTAATGGGAATCGAATTCGATCGCCTGGCGGCCCGGGCCCGTCGTTCCCTACCTTCCCCGGTGGCGGCGGCCCGGGCCCGCCGGCACCTGCGGCAAAACGACGCACCGCCGGGCCGCGAAATGGTCCATCATTGGCCGATGGCGGACTCGAGAAGCAGCCCCCGCAGTGCCCGCATCGCCGTGTGGCTCGCCTTCGCCATCGCCTTGGCAGCCGCGGCCGCGATGCTCGCTGCGGGCCTGGGCAGCCGCTTCGGCCTGTTGGAGTACGGCTTCGCTTTCGCGCTGCTGCGCGTCGCCGGCGGGCTCGGCGCCGCCGGCGCCGTGCTGTGCCTCGCGGCTCTGCCGCTCGCCCGGCGCTTGGGCGAGCGCCGCGCGCTCGCCGCGTTGCTGATCGGCGTGGTGGCGGGCGCACTCGGCTTCGGCGTCGCCTGGACCATCGAGCGCGCCGCGAGCGGCGCGCCGCCGCTGCACGACATCAGCACCGACACCGCGGATCCGCCGCAGTTCGTCGCGCTTGCGGCGGTGCGGCGCGCCTCGCCGAACGGCGCGGCCTACCCCGGCGCGGCGGCGGCCGAAGTGCAGCGCAAGGCCTACCCCGACATCCTGCCGCTCGCGGTCGGCACGCATCCGCAGGCTGCCTACCGGCGCTGCCTCGAGGCCGCGCGCGCCCTCGGCTGGCGGATCGCGCTCGCGGATCCGCAGGCGATGCGCATCGAGGCGACCGACACGACGCGCTTTTTCGGCATGAAGAACGACATCGTCATACGCGTTACGCCGCTCGGCGCGGCGAGCCGCGTCGACATCCGCTCGGCCTCGCGCGTAGGCGAGGGCGATCTGGGCACGAACGCGAGGCGCATCCGTGCCTTCTACCGGGAGATGGCGCGCAAGGGCTAAGACTGGATAGATATACAGCGTTCGCTTATAGTGCCGGCATGCAAGCGAGCTCCGTTTTCGAGCGCCTGAACGGCGCGCAGCGCGCCGCGGCCTGCTTCGGCAATTCCCCGCTGCTGATCGTCGCCGGGGCGGGCACCGGCAAGACCAACACGCTCGCGCACCGCGTCGCGCACCTGGTGCTCGTAGGCGCGAGCCCGGAGCGGATCCTGCTGCTCACCTTCACGCGCCGCGCGGCCGAGGAGATGACGCGGCGCGCGCAGAAGATCGTCGGCGCTGCGGCGCGCGAGGTGAAGCTGCCCTGGGCGGGGACCTTCCACTCGATCGCCAACCGTCTCATCCGGCGCCACAGCGCGCGGCTGGGGCTGGACGCGAGCTTCAGCGTGCTCGACCGCGGCGACGCGGCCGACCTGATGGACGTCGCGCGCCATGAGCTCGGCCTGTCGCAGGCCGACAAGCGCTTCCCGCGCAAGGACACCTGCCTCGCGATCTACTCGCAGCGCGTCAACACGCGGCGCACGCTCGCGGCGACGCTCGCCGGGGCCTTCCCCTGGTGCGCCGAGTGGGAGCAGGAGCTCGCGCGCCTGTACCGCGCCTACGTCGAGAAGAAGCTCGCCAACCAGGCGCTCGACTACGACGACCTGCTGCTCTACTGGCACGCGATGATGTCGGACGCCGCGCTCGCCGCCGAGATCGGGGACGCGTTCGACCACATCCTGGTCGACGAGTACCAGGACACCAACGCGCTGCAGGCGGAGATCCTGAAAGCGCTGCGCCCTTCGGGCGAAGGCGTCACGGTGGTGGGCGACGACGCGCAGGCGATCTACTCGTTCCGCGCCGCGACGGTGGAGAACATCCTCGGCTTTCCCGCGCAGTACGCGCCGCCCGCCGCGGTGCTCACGCTCGAGGAGAACTTCCGCTCGACCCAGGGCGTGCTCGACGCGGCCAACGCGCTGATCGCCGAGGGCGCGCGCCAGTACGCGAAGACGCTCAAGGCTGCGCGCGGCGCGGGCGCGCCGCCGCGCTACGTCACGGTGGCGGACGACCAGGCGCAGGCCGAGTACGTGGTCGCGGGCGTGCTCGAGGCGCGCGAGCGCGGCCTCGCGCTCAGGCGCCAGGCGGTGCTGTTCCGCTCCTCGCACCACAGCGACGTGCTCGAGCTCGAGCTCGTGCGCCGCAACATCCCGTACGTCAAGTACGGCGGCCTCAAGTTCCTCGAGGCCGCACACGTCAAGGACCTGCTCGCGGTGCTGCGCTGGGCGGACAACCCGAAGAATCGCGTGGCCGCGTTCCGCGCGCTGCAGCTGCTGCCGCGCGTCGGGCCGGCCACCGCCGCGCGGGTCCTCACGCGCTTCGAGGCAAGGGGTTTTTCATTTGGTGAATTGAAGTCCACCGCGGACGGCTTCGATTCACTGATGGCTTCGCTCGCGGTGCCCGAGGGCCCCTGGCAGGGACAGGTGGGGCGCGTGCGCGAGTGGCTCGAGCCGCTGCTCGAAGAGAAGTACGATGCGCTCGAGGCGCGCGCCGGCGATCTCGTGCAGCTCGAGCGCATCGCGCAGCAGTACGCGACGCGCGAGCGCTTCCTCACCGAGCTCGCGCTCGACCCGCCGCGCGCCAGCGGCGACCTCGCCGGCGCGCCCTACCTGGACGAGGACTACCTGGTGCTCTCGACCGTGCACTCGGCGAAAGGCCAGGAGTGGGACGCGGTGTACGTGCTGAACGTCGCCGACGGCAACTTCCCGTCCGAGTTCGCGACTGGGCGCGCGGAGCTCGTCGAGGAGGAGCGGCGCCTGCTGTACGTCGCGATGACGCGCGCGAAGAGCGAGCTGCACCTCCTCGCGCCGCTGCGCTACTACGTCGCGCAGCAGGCGCGCCGAGGCGACGCGCACGTGTACGGCGCAACCAGCCGCTTCCTCACGCGCGCGGTGATGCGCTGCCTGGAAGCACGCACTTGGCCCGAGGCGGAAAGCGCGCCCGCGCCGCGCGCCGCGGAAGCGGCGCCGATCGACGTCGCCGGCAGGCTGCGCGCGCTCTGGTCCTAGCCCGCGGCCGGCGCGGCCGGGTTTCGGGCAAGATAGCGCCCCTATGAGCGCACCGCAGCCGGCACGCGAGGATCTGCTGCGCCGGCTGGCGGCCGCGCCGGCGCTCGACCTGCTGGTGATCGGCGGCGGCGCGACGGGCCTGGGCGTGGCGCTCGACGCCGCGGCGCGCGGCCTGGCGGTCGCGCTCGTCGAGCGCGAGGATTTCGCCAAGGGCACCTCCTCGCGCGCCACCAAGCTGGTGCACGGCGGCGTCAGGTATCTGGCGCAGGGCAACGTGCACCTGGTGCGCGAAGCGCTACGCGAGCGCGCGCGCCTGCTCGCGAACGCGCCGCACCTCGCCCAGCCGCTGCCCTTCGTGCTGCCGCTGTACGGTGCGCGCGGACGCTGGCTGGAAAAGTGGTTCTACGGCAGCGGGCTGCTCGCCTACGACCTGCTCGCCGGGCGCGCGGGCCTGGGGCATACCGCTTTTCTCGGGCGCGCGGAGGCGCTCGAGGCCGCGGCCGGTGTGCGCGGCGCGGGCCTGGCGGGCGCGGTGCGCTACTGGGACGCGCAGTTCGACGACGCGCGGCTCGCCGTGGCGCTCGCGCGCAGCGCGATCGCGCGCGGTGCGCTGGTCGTGAACCACTGCGCCGCGGTCGGCCTGCTGCACGACGATGGGCGCGTCGCCGGGGCCGTGGCCGAGGATCGCGCGAGCGGCGCGCAGTACGCGCTGCGCGCGCGCTGCGTGGTGAACGCGACCGGAGTGTGGGTGGACGAGATCCGCCGCATGGACCGCGACCCGGGGCGCGAGCTCGTGGCGCCGAGCCAGGGCGTGCACCTGGTGGTGGGGCGCGAGTTCCTGCCCGGCGGGCACGCGCTGCTCGTGCCGCGCACGCGCGACGGGCGCGTGCTGTTCGCGGTGCCCTGGCTCGGCGCCACGATCCTCGGCACCACCGATACGCCGCGCCACGATCTCGCCGCCGAGCCGGAGCCGTTCGCCGAGGAGGTCGAGTTCATCCTGCGCGAGGCCGCCGGCATCCTCGAGCGCGCGCCGACGCGCGCCGACGTGCGCTCGGCGTGGGTCGGGCTGCGTCCGCTCGTTCGTCCGCCCGACGCGCGGCCGGGCGACACCAAGACGCTGTCGCGCGAGCACCTGGTGCTCGCCGAGCGCTCGGGGCTGGTGACGGTCACCGGGGGGAAATGGACCACCTACCGCGCGATGGCCGAGGACGTGCTCGCCGCGTGCATGGCGCGCGGCCTGCTGCCCGAGCGGCCTGCGGGGGCGACCGTTGCGCTCGCGCTCGCCGGCGCGCCGGCGAGCGCGCAGCAGCCTCTGAGCGCGGCGCCGGGGCTGCACCTGTACGGCACCGAGGCGGCGCTCGTCGCGAGCCTGCCGGGCGCGCAGCGCGAGCTCGCACCCGGACTGACGGAAGCGATGGTGCGCTTCGCCGCGCGCTACGAGTACGCGCGCACGGTCGAGGACGTGCTCGCGCGCCGCTCGCGCCTGCTGTTCCTCGACGCGCGCCTCGCCGGCTCGCTCGCGGCCCGGGTCGCCGCGATCCTTGACGAAGAGCTGGGCCGGGCGTTCAATGCGACCGAATCGGAGAGATCCTTCGTCGAACTCGCCGCGCGCTACGCCCGGCTTCCCCAATGAGAACGAACCTGTTGCAGTACTGCGTCCTCGCGGCCTGCCTCGTCCCGGCCATTGCCGGCGCGCAGCCGGGGCGCGGCATGGGCCCCGGCATGATGGGCAGCGGGCCCTCGCCGCGCCACTACTACGTGATGCATCACGGCCTCGATCCGAAGTACGCGTCGCTGCGCAACCCGCTGCCCGCGAGCGCGGCGAACGTCGCCGCGGGCAAGGCGCTGTTCGAGCAGAACTGCGCGGTGTGCCACGGCGCCAGCGGGCATGGCGACGGGCCCGGCGCGACGGGCCTCGATCCCAAGCCCGCGGTGCTCGCGGGCCTCGGGCGCACGCGCATCGCGAGCGATGGCTTCTACTTCTGGACCGTCTCCGAGGGCGGCATCCAGTTCAACGGCGCGATGCCGCCGTTCAAGGGCGAGATCAAGGACCAGGACATCTGGAAGATCATCCTCTTCCTGCGCACGCTGTGAGGCGCGGCGCGCTTTGGTGCGGCCTCGGCTGGACGCCGGCCGCCCGGGAGGCGAAACTAGCCGGGCAACGAACGAGGAGGAGGCCAGCATGCCGATCGCCGACATCAACCACTATTTCGTACGCGCCAACGACCTGAAGGCGACGCGCGACTTCTACGTGAACGTGCTCGGCTTCGAAGAGATGCCGCGGCCGAATTTTCCGTTCCCGGGCTACTGGCTCGGCGTGAACGGCAAGATCCAGGTGCACATGGGTCCGCACGGCATCCCGAACTCGGAGCTGTATTACCTCGGCACGCCGCGCAACGCGGCCACCGACCAGAGCGGGGTCGTCGACCACATCGCGTTCGCCGCGACCGAGCCCGAGCCCTTCGTCAAGCGCTTGAAGAGCCTCGGCGTCGAGTACCGCCCGCGCTACCTGCCCGAGTCGAACCTGTACCAGCTGTTCCTGCGCGACCCGAACGGGCTCACCATCGAGCTCAATTTCTTCGGCATCACCGGCGCGCCCGACTGGGGCGGCGAGGACTACTCCAAGATGCCGCGCGTGAGCGAGACGGCGTGAACGCGCCGCAGAAGCGCAACGACTTCTCGAACGTCGCGTACGCCGAGGCGCTCGAACGCGCGCGCGCCCTCGTGCCGACCCTGCGCGAGCGCGCGGCGCGCGCCGAGGAGGCGCGGCGCCTGCTGCCCGAGACCGAGGCCGACCTGCACCGCACGGGCCTCTTGCGCTTCGCGCAGCCGAAACGCTGGGGTGGCATGGAGCTCGACTACCTGGCGCTGTTCGAGGTGCCTGCCGAGCTCGGACGCGGCTGCGCCTCGACCGCGTGGAGCTGCGCGAACCTCGCGATCCACCACTGGATGCTCGCGCTGTACGACGAGCGCGCGCAGGCGGAGGTCTGGGACGAGAATCCGGACGCGCTCATCGCCTCCGGGATCGCCTACCCGCAGGGCGCGGCG
>DASPRB010000104.1:0-4198 GCA_035624675.1 Burkholderiales bacterium | reverse complement strand
CGCCTTGCGGAGAAGACGAAAATCCACGGAGGAGGGACTGATGAGCAAGAAAATTGGTGCGAATCTCACGCGCCGCCGCCTGGTGCAGGCCGCCGGCACGGCGCTGGCGACTGCGGGGCTGCCGGCCACGCTGGCGCGCGCTGCGAGCGGCAGCGACACGCTGCGGGTCGGCTTCATCAGCCCGCGCACCGGCCCGCTGGCCGGCTTCGGCGAATGCGACCCCTATGCCCTGCAGCTTGCGCGCAAGGCGCTCGCCAAGGGACTGCGCGTCGACGGCAAGCATTACAAGGTGGAGATCCTGGACCGCGACACGCAGTCCAATCCCGCGCGCGCCAGCCAGCTCGCGAAGAGCCTGATCGACGAGGCGCACATCGACCTGATGCTGACCACCTCGACGCCCGAGACGGTCAATCCGGTCTCCGACGCCTGCGAGGCGGCGGGCGTGCCGTGCCTGTCGACGATCGTGCCCTGGGAGGCGTGGTATTTCGGCCGCGGCGCCAAGCCGGGCCAGCCCTCGCCGTTCCACTGGACCTACCACTTCTGCTTCGGCGGCGGCGATTTCTTCAAGTGCTACAACTCGCAGTGGAATGGCCCGGTCAAGACCAACAAGAAGGTCGGCATCCTCTACCCGAACGACGCCGACGGCAACGCGGTGCGCGAGCACCTCGCGCCCGAGCTGGCGAAAGCGGGCTTCACCATCGTCGATCCAGGGGGCTACGAGGACGGGACGACCGACTACTCCGCGCAGATCGCGAAGTTCAAGAGCGAGCAGTGCGAGATCTTCAACACCTTCCCGATCCCGCCGGACTTCGCGACGTTCTGGCGCCAGGCCGCGCAGCAGGGCTACACGCGCATGGTGAAGATCGCCCAGATCGCGAAGACGGGCCTGTTCCCCTCGCAGGTCGAGGCGCTCGGCTCGCTCGGCCACAAACTGGCCACCGGCTGCTACTGGCACCCGACCTGGCCCTACAAGTCGCCGCTGACGGGGCTCTCGTCGAAGGCGCTCGGCGACGGTTACGAGAAAGCGACCGGACGCCAGTGGAACCAGCAGCTCGGCGCCAGCGTGGCGTTGCTCGATGCGGGCTTCGCGACGCTGATGAAGAGCGGCAATCCGAAGAACAAGGCGGACGTCGCCAAGGCGATGAGCATGCTCAAGGTTGTCACGCCGGTCGGCCCGATCGACTTCACGAGCGGTCCGGTGCCGAACGTCTCGGCGACCCCGATCATCGGCTGCCAGTGGGTGAAGGCGCCGGCGGGCAGCAAGTTCAAGCTCGCGCTGCCGATCACCGAGCACGCCGACGACCCGAACGTGCCGATCGCCGCGCAGCTCGTGCCGTACAACGCGTGAGGGCGCGGCAGCGGTGATTCTCGCCGCCGAAGGCGTCAGCAAGAGCTTCGGCGCCCTGCTGGTGCTCGACCACGTGCACTTCGGCGTCGGCGCGAACGAGGCGGTGGGCATCGTCGGACCGAACGGGGCCGGCAAGACGACGCTGCTCAGCGTTCTCTCGGGCGCGCACGCGCCGAGCGCCGGAACGGTGCGCTTCCGCGGGGCGGACGTGAGCGCGGCCGAAGCGGCCGAGCGCTGCCGCCTCGGCGTGGCGCGTTCGCACCAGGTGCCGCGGCCGTTCGGCGGTATGACGGTGTTCGAGAACGTGCTGGTCGCCGCCACCGCGGGCGGCGGCAAGCGCGGCGCGCAGGCCTACGAGCGCTCGATCGACTCGCTCGAGCTGTGCGGCATGCTCAAGCTCGCCAACCGCCGCGCCGAGACGCTCGGGCTGCTCGACCGCAAGCGGCTCGAGCTCGCGCGCGCGCTCGCCACCGAGCCGGTCGTACTGCTGCTGGACGAGATCGGCGGCGGCCTGACCGACGCGGAGGCAGGCGAGCTGGTCGAAGTCATTCTCAAGCTGCGCGAGCGCGGGATCGCGATCGTGTGGATCGAGCACATCGTGCACGTGCTGCTGCAGGTGGTCACCCGGCTGGTGTGCATGGACTCGGGCCGCGTGATCGCGGACGGCGAGCCCGCCGCCGTGATGGCCGATACGACTGTCATCGACGCCTATCTCGGCCAGGGCGCGGCGTGAGCCTGCTCGCGGTGGAACGACTGGACGTACGCCACGGCCAGCTGCAGGCGGTGCGCGACGTCTCGCTCGCGCTGTGCGAGGGCGAGACGCTCGCGCTGGTCGGCGCGAACGGCGCCGGCAAGACCACGCTGCTGCGCGCCATCGCCGGGGCGCACCGGCCGGCGGGCGGCCGCGTGCTGCTCGACGGCGTGGACGTTACCCGGGTTCCCGCACACCGGCGCGTGGCGCAGGGCATCGCGCTCGTGCCCGAAGGCCGGCGGCTGTTCCCCGGGATGAGCGTGGAGGAGAACCTGCTGGTCGCCCGCGCCAACGGCAGGCCGGGGCCGTGGACGATCGAGCGCGTGCTCGAGGTGTTTCCGATGCTGCGCGCGCGCTTCAAGGCGAAGGCCGGGAGCCTGTCCGGCGGCGAGCAGCAGGCGACCGCCATCGGTCGAGGCCTGCTTGCCAATCCGCGCGTCCTGCTGCTCGACGAGGTCTCGCTCGGCCTGGCGCCGGTGGCCGTGGAGCGCGTCTACGCTTGCCTCGAGAACCTCATCTCCGCCGGCGCGACGCTGCTGCTGGTCGAGCAGGATCTCGGACGCGCGCTGCGCGTCGCGACGCGCGTCGCCTGCATGCTCGAGGGGCGCATCGTGCTCGAGGGCGCCGCGTCCGGGATGACGCGCGAGCAGGTGACCGAGGCGTACTTCGGGCTGGGACGCGGCGCTTTGCCGAAGCAAGCGGCATGATCTGGCTGAACCAGATCATCCAGGGCGTGCTGCTCGGCGGCTACTACGCGCTCATCGCCTGCGGGCTGTCGTTCATGTTCGGCGTGATGCGCATCATCAACCTGGCGCACGGCGATCTCGCCGTGCTGGCCGCCTTCCTGGTGTGGGCGATCGTGGACCACAGCGGCATGTCGCCGTTCCTCGCGCTGACCATCGTCCTGCCGGTGATGGGAGCGCTCGGCTGGCTGCTGCAGCGCGCGATGCTCGAGCGCAGCCTGCGCGCCGGCGCGCTGGTGCCGCTGCTGACGACCTTCGGTCTGGGCATCGTGATCCAGAACCTGCTGTTCGCGCAATTCGGCGCAGACACCCGCTCGCTCGCGCCCGCGATCGGCGACCTGGCCTTCGACAGCTGGTCGCTCGGCAGCCAGATCTATGTCGGCCAGCTCGCTGGGCTGATCTTCGTGGTCGCAGTCGCGCTGCTCGGGGGCCTGCAGCTGTTCCTCGCGCGCACGCCGCTCGGGCGCGCGATCCGCGCCACCGCCGAGGATCCCGACACCGCCGAGCTGGTGGGCGTCGACTCGCGCGCGGTGTACGCCGCCGCGGCTGCGATCGCGGTGATGACCGTGGCGATCGGCGGGACCTTCCTCGGCATGCGCGCCGCCTTCGCTCCCTACGCCGGGCCGGCGCAGCTCATCTTCGCCTTCGAGGCGGTGGTCATCGGCGGGCTGGGATCGATGTGGGGGACGCTGCTCGGCGGCATCGTGCTCGGCGTGGCGCAGAACCTCGGCGCCCAGATCGCGCCGAACGGCTTTCTGATCGCCGGCCATACGGTATTCCTCGTGGTGCTGGGCGGACGCCTGTTGCGCCAGCGCATGCGGAGAGCGTCGTGATCGCGCGCCCGGGCATTGCGATCGAGCGCTGGACGCCGCTGTCGATCGCCGCGATGGGCGCAGTCGCCGCGCTCGCGGCGGTGCTCGCCCTCGGTCCGCTGTTCCTCGGGGCGTACGCGGTCGACAGGCTGACCACGCTCTTCATCTACGTTCTGCTCGCCACGATGTGGAACGCGCTCGCCGGCTACGGCGGGCTGGTGTCGGTGGGGCAGCAGGCGTTCTTCGGCCTCGGCGCCTATGCGGCGATCCGCCTGTCCAGCTTCGGGCTGCCGGTCTATCCGGCGCTCGTGCTCGGCGCCGTGCTTGCGGGCGCGGTGGCGTACGCGGTTTCCGGCTTCGCGCTGCGGCTGCGCGGCGGCGAGTTCGCGATCGGGATGTGGGTGCTGGCAGAGGCGTTCCACCTGCTGGTCAACCTCGATCGCCTGATCAACGGCGAGACCGGAACTTCGCTCATCGCGCTCAATGCGTTCGCTCCGGGCAGCCGCAGGGACTACAACTACTGGCTGGCGCTCGCGTCGATGGC
>DASPRB010000101.1:0-6951 GCA_035624675.1 Burkholderiales bacterium | reverse complement strand
CGCGCGCGCTGCGCGACATGGCCGAGCGGCGCGTGATGGGCAAGGTGGTGCTGCTCACGGATGCGTGAAGCATACGTACTGGGCGGCGGAGCGCCGTGATCGCGACCCTGCACGCGCTCGCCGGTCCGTGGCAGCTCGCCTGGTGCGCGCTGGTCGTACTCGCGGCCTACACGCTGCGCGGCGCGACCGGCTTCGGCGCCGGGGTGGTGGCGATCCCCCTGCTCGTGCTGGTGCTTCCCATGCAGATCGTCATTCCGGTCGTCACCACCCTCGGCATCGGCGCCTCGTTCGGGCAGACGATGCGTGAGTTCCACCATGTCGAATGGCGCGGCGTGCGCGGGCTGCTCGTGCCGATGCTCGTCGGCGCGGGCGCGGGCCTGTGGCTTTTCAAGGCGCTGCATCCCGAGCTGCTGCGCGGCGCGCTCGCGCTGTTCATCATCGGCTACGCCGTGTGGAGCGTGCTGCCGCGCGCGCCCCAGGAGCGCGCCCCGCGCGCCTGGCTCGCGCCGCTCGCGGGCGCAGGCGGCGGCCTGGTGAGCACCCTGTTCGGCGGCATGGCGGGCCCGATGTTCGTCGTCTATCTCGACGCGCTGCGGCTCGACAAGACGCGCTTCCGCGCCACCATCTCGGCGATCCTGTTCCTGCTCGCGGTACTGCGCGCAGGCGGCTACGGCAGCCTGGGCTTCTACGACCTGCGCGCGCTCGCCGTCCTCGCGCTGCTCGCGCCTGCGATGCTGCTCGGCATGGTGCTCGGCGAGCACGCGCACCACGGGCTCAACGAAAAGCTCTTCAGTCGCGTCGTCGCGGCGCTGCTCGTGGCGAGCGGCTGTACGCTGCTGCTGAAATGAAGCGCTCGCGCCTCAACCGCTGGCTGCTGCGCCTGCTGGATCGCATCCGGCCAACCGAAGTGCACGTCATGCTGCTGTGGGCGGCGCTGGTGGGCTTCATCGGCGCGCTCGCCACCATCGCCTTTCGCGAGGGGATCCGCGGCCTGGAGTGGCTCGCAACGCGCCACACGGGGGGGCTGGTCGAGATCGCCGAAGTCCTGCCCTGGTACCTGCGCATCGTCTTTCCGGCGGTGGGCGGCGTGCTCGCGGGACTGCTCCTGCAGCTGAGCCGCAGGTGGGCGCACGAGGGCGCTTCCTCGGATTACATGGAGGCGATCTCGATCGGCGACGGCCGCATCCCGGTGCGCCAGGCGCTGGCGCGCAGCGCGTCGTCGCTCTTTTCCGTGGCCTCGGGCGGCTCGATCGGGCGCGAGGGCTCGATGGTGCACCTGGCCGCGACTTGCGCTTCCATCACCGGCCGCATCGGCAAGTTCAACCCCGCGCGCCTACGCCTGCTGGTCGCATGCGGCGCCGCGGCCGGCATCACCTCGGCCTACAGCGCGCCGATCGCCGGCGCGCTGTTCGTGTCCGAGATCGTGCTCGGCACGATCGCGATGGAGAGCTTCGGTCCGCTGGTGGTCTCCTCGGTAGTCGCCAATATCACCATGCGCGAGCTCACCGGCTACGCCCCGCCCTACGAGATGCCGGCCTTCCCCGCGATCTTCGGCAAGGAGGTGCTGGCCTTCGTCGCGCTCGGGCTGCTCGCGGGGACCGCGGCGCCGCAGTTCATGCGCGCGCTCGACGGCGCCAAGGCCGCGTTCGCGCGCCTCAAGCTGCCGCTGCCGCTGCGCCTCGGTCTCGGCGGACTGATCGTCGGCGTGCTGTCTGCGAACGTGCCCGAGGTGTGGGGCAACGGCTACAGCGTGGTCAACTCGCTGCTGCATCACGACTGGCTGTGGACGCTCGTGCTGGTGGTGCTCGTCACCAAGATCGCCGCCACCGCCTCCACCATGGGCTCGGGCGCGATCGGCGGCGTGTTCACGCCCACGCTGTTCGTCGGCGCGGCGCTGGGCCTGCTGTTCGGCCAGGGCGTGCACGCGCTGTGGCCGCAGGCGACCTCGATGCCGTTCGCCTACGCCATCGTCGGCATGGGCGCGTTCCTCGCGGGGGCCACGCACGCGCCGCTGATGGCGATCCTGATGATCTTCGAGATGACCCTGAGCTACCAGGTGGTGCTGCCGCTCATGCTCGCCTGCGTCACGGCCTACTTCATGGCGCACGCGGTGCGCGAGAAGTCGATGTACGAGGTCACCATCCTGCGCAACGTGCAGGACCGGGCCCTCGCGCGCTGGCGCGGCCTGCAGATCGGAGAATTGATGAAGCCGGCGGTGCCCACCGTGTCCGTCGCGGCGAGCTTCGCCGAGGTCGAGCGCGCCTTCCTCGAGCACCCCGTGCGCCACGTCTACGTGGTCGACGAGGAAGGCCGCTTCCAGGGCGTCGTGTCGCTGCACGAGATCAAGCCGTTGCTCGTGGGGCGCGAGCGCACGCCGCCGCCGGCGGCGGGCGAGCTGATGCGGCGCGAGTTCGCGGTGCTCACCCCCGAGATGGCGCTCGGCGACGCGCTGCAGGCATTCCTCACGCAAGGAACCGAGCGCCTGCCCGTGGTGGCGAGCGCCGAGGAGCGCAAGCTGCTCGGCGTGGTGTCGAAGTCGGACCTGCTGCTCGAGATCCACACCCTCAGCGGCTGACGGGGTGCGTCGCGTCGCCTTCGCCGAGCGGCCTTTGCATCAGCACGCTGTCCACCCAGCGCCCGAACTTGAAGCCGCTCGAGCGCAGCGTGCCGACCGGCAGGAAGCCGTGGCGCGCGTGCAGCGCGATGGAGGCGCGGTGCGCGCTGTCGCCGATCACGGCGACCAGCTGCCGGTAGCCGAGCGCCTCCGAGCGCCGCACGAGCTCGGCGAGCAGCTCGCTGCCCAGGCCGCGGCCCACCAGATCGTGACGCACGTAGACGGAATCCTCGAGCGTAAAGCGGTACGCCGAGCGCGTGCGATAGAGCGCGCAGTAGGCGTAGGCGGCCGGCGCGCCGTCCAGCTCCGCCACCAGGTAGGGAAGCCCGTGGCCGGTGATGTCGGCGTAGCGCCGGCGCATCTCTGCGACCGTAGGCGGCACCTCCTCGAACGTGGCGAGCCCGTGCAGGACGTGATGCGCGTAGATCGACTGGATCGCCGCGATGTCGCTCGGCGCGGCGTCGCGTACTTGCAGGGGCTCCGTGGCCAAGGTGTCAGCTCTTGCAGTCGGGTGCGTCGCGCTAGATTATAGTTTCCGCAGACCCGAATTGCCGATGGAGCCCAAGAAATGCGCCGCTTCGCCCTCGTGCTCGCCCTGCTTGTCGCCGCCTGCTCGAAAGTGGACCCGGAGCACTATGCGCGGATCCACAACGGCATGACCGAGCAGCAGGTCTACGACATCCTCGGCAAGCCGGATGAAACCTCGAGTGGCGGCTTCCTCGGCGTCAGCACCACCTCCGCCAAATGGGTGTCCGGCAACGCGGAGATCAACGTCCAGTTCGTCGACGGCAAGGTGGTCCTGAGGAGCTTCGACCAGCCGCGCGGCAAGTGATCAGAGCTTTCTCGTCTGCACCCGCTTCGTACGGCTGACGATCTCCTCGCGCACGTCGGCGATCTCGCGCGCGCGCGAGGCCGACGAGCCGTCGCAAGGCTCGGCGCGCGGGCAATGCGTGCTGCGCGGGCAGATGATGCGCGCCGGGCTCGCGAGCGCGTCTTCGACCCAGGCGATGTTGAGCACTTTCGCCGCGCCCTTGATCGCCTCGGCCGCGGCCGCGGGGATCCTCGCCGCACCGTGGTGATGCTGGCACGCCTCGGCGATGCTGGCGACGATCTCCTCCGCGTCGACGCCGTGCGAGCGTAGCGCCGGCGCGAGGTCGATACCCACCGACAGCACGTGCGGGTTGCCCGCCATGTCGTTCGTGCGTCGCGAGTGACAGCAGTACAGCAGCGACTGGTCGCCGTCGCGCAGCACCGAGATCTGCGAGCCGCGGTCCGCGCCGCGCTGCTCGTCCAGCATGCGGAACACGGCCCATTGCGGGCAGGGGTCGGTGGCGCGCGCCATGTTCCCCCAGGGCAGCGGAATGCCGTTGCCGCGATAGACCGCGCGCAGGTGCCCGGGCGGATAGGCATCGAAGAAGTGCCAGTAAGGATAGGGCGAAACCTTGGTCATGCGGCGCATCACCACCGCCGGCGTGAGCTCGATCTTCTCGCCCGGCTCCACGCGGTAGGACTCGCGCGCCAGGAAGCGCCGGAACGGCCCTTTGGGCGCGAGCAGCGCACCGGCAAAGAAGCTGCACTCGAAGTCGCGCCAGGCGTGCAGCACGTCCTGCGCGCTCATGCCGCCGGAGACCCCGACGCCGCCTTCCGGGCTGCCGCCCATCTCTCCGCCGGTGGCGTGCGGGGATTTGAGCCCGTCGCCGTCGTGCAGCACCTTGTGGCCGATGTGCGAGGCGAGGTCGAACTTCAGGCGTGCCGGGTCGCCCTGCAGCTCGCGGTTCAGGTATACCGTGCGCGGCGACTCGAAGAACGAGCGCACCATGCTGCGCAGCTCGCGGTCGTTGTCGCGTGCGAGCAGCGGCTTGCGGTCGAACCAGCGCAGCGTCAGGCCGTGGTGCCGGCACAGGCGCGTCAGGTCCTCCACGCCGAGCGGGAACCGGCGCTCGCCGGCGCTCTCGGCCGCGCGCTCCAGGTCCGGAAAGTCGTTGCGCGACATCTCCTGGTGCGAGCGGATGAGCAGGTGCGCGAACTGGCGGCCGGTGGTGCCGGTCTGCGCCAGCAGCTCCGGGATCGCCGCCTGCAGCAGCTCCTTGGAGAACAGGAACGCCGGCTCGAGCGGCACGCGCGCCGAGGCCCCGGCGCGCTCGCGTGCGGCCGGCGGTTCGACCTCCGGACTGCCGTCCAGGAACCAGCCCGGCTCGCGCTGGAACACGGTGGACAGCAGGCGCAGCACGTCCTCGGAGGGGATGCGCTTGCCGCTCTCGATCATGCTCAGGTAGGACACCGAGGGCGCGCCGCGCGCATCGAGCTGGATGCAGCGCGCCGACAGCTCCTCCAGCGTCAGTCCGTTGCCCTTGCGTAGGCTGCGCAGTTTGCTGCCGAGGAAGTGGCTGTTGCGGGTGTGCGGCGCGATGGCTGCCATGTGAAATTGACGTTGTGAAATTTCCTCAGTGAAATTTACCAGATTTTGCTGCCTATACTGCGTTCAGCACGGTGCGCGACGGAGACGAATCATGATGCGGCGATACAAGATACTGATCCTCGGGGCTTCGTACGGCTCGTTGCTGGGCAGCAAGCTGCTGATGGCGGGCCACGATGCGACGCTGGTGTGCACCCGCGGCACCGCCGAGCTGATCAATCGCGCGGGGACCGTCGTGCGCTTTCCCCTCAAAGGGCGGGAATCGCTCGTCGATGTCCGCTCGCAGGATCTGCCGGGCGCGCTCTCGGCGAGCGCGCCCGAAGACGTCGATCCCGGCCGCTACGACCTGATCGTGCTCGGCATGCAAGAGGCTCAGTACGGCGCGCGAGGGGTACGGGACCTGATGGGCCGCATCGCACGCTCGCGCAAGCCATGCCTGGCGATCATGAATATGCCGCCGCTACCCTACCTCGAGCGCATCCCCGGGCTGGCGACGGACGCGCTCGCGGGCTGCTACGCCGACGCCGCAGTCTGGGAGGGGTTCGATCCCGCCCTGATCACGCTGGCGAGCCCGGATCCCCAGGCCTTCCGGCCGGCTGACCAGCCGAAGAACGTCCTCCAGGTGGGCCTGCCCACCAACTTCAAGGCGGCGCGCTTCGATGCCGAGGCTCCGACCGCGCTGCTGCGCGAGCTGGAACGCGACATCGAGGATGCGCGCCTGCGCCTGGACGGCGAGGTCGTCGAGATCCCGGTGAAGCTCAAGGTGCACGACTCGCTCTTCGTGCCGCTCGCCAAGTGGCCGATGCTGATCGCAGGCAACTACCGCTGCGTGCGGCCGGACGACATGATCCCGATCCGGGATGCGGTGCACGGCGACGTCAGCCAATCGCGTGAGATTTACGATTGGGTCGCGAAGCTCTGCCATCGGCTCGGAGCCGGGCCCGAGGACCTCGTTCCCTTCGAGAAATATGCCAAGGCCGCCGAGGGCCTGGGCAAGCCTTCGTCAGCCGCCCGCGCGCTGTTCGGCGGCGCCGAGCACATCGAGCGGGTCGACAGCCTGGTCGGGCGCATCGCGCGCCAGTTGGGGCTGCAGTCCGACACGCTGCACGAGATCGTCGCGCTCGTGGACGAGCGCCTGGGCCGCAACCGCCTGGCACGCGCCGAGCAGGTCGCCGCCTAGCCCTAGCGGGCGGGCGGGCGGGCGCGTAGCGCCCGCCCGCCGTCTCCTCAGCCGCCGTTGGCGGTCGCTTCGGCCGCGGGTGCCATCTCGCCGGCCGGAACTTCCGGCAGGATCGGCTCGGCAGCCTGCTGCTTGCGCATGTTGTGGTAAGCCATGCCGGTGCCCGCCGGGATGAGGCGCCCGACGATCACGTTCTCCTTCAGGCCCCTCAGGCCGTCGCGCTTGCCCATGATCGCCGCCTCGGTCAGCACGCGCGTGGTCTCCTGGAAGGACGCGGCCGAGATGAACGAGTCGGTCGACAGCGACGCCTTGGTGATGCCGAGCAGCATGTACGAGTACACGGCCGCCTTCTTGCCTTCCTTCTCTGCCTTCTCGTTCTCCTCCAGCACTTCCGCGCGCTCGGCCTGCTCGCCCTGGATGAACGACGTCTCGCCCGGATCCTCGATCTGTACGCGCCGCAGCATCTGGCGCACGATCACTTCGATGTGCTTGTCGTTGATCTTGACGCCCTGCAGGCGGTACACGTCCTGCACCTCGTCGATGATGTAGCGCGCGAGCGCTTCCACCCCGAGCAGGCGCAGCAGATCGTGCGGATCGACCGAGCCGTCGACGATCATCTCGCCCTTGTTGACCACCTGGCCGTCGTGCACCAGCACGTGCTTGTCCTTCGGGATCAGCTCTTCGTGCTGCATGCCCTCGAGGTCGGTGATCACCAGGCGCTGCTTGCCCTTGGTGTCCTTG
>DASPRB010000090.1:0-16005 GCA_035624675.1 Burkholderiales bacterium | reverse complement strand
ACCGAGGTGACGGTGAAGAAGCCCGGAGAGGTGCCGCGCTCGCAGGGCAAGGCGGTACGGGTGCGGGACCTGCGTCCCAAGCTCGCATGATCCCAGCGGCCGGCGCGTTCACCGCCGGCGCGCGCAGCCGGCTGCTGCCGGCCTCCGTGCCGCTGCGCTACTTCGGCGCGGCGGTTCTGTTCCACGCGCTCGCCTGGGCGCTGCTCCTCGTCTACCCAGCGGAGCTCGCGCGCTTCGCCGCGTACGGCGGCCTCGGGCCGGCGCTCGCCGCGCTGCACCTCGTCACGCTCGGCGTGCTCGCCATGACCGCCGTCGGCGCGACGCTGCAGCTCTTCCCGATCGCCACGCGCCAGGCGGTGCGCTCGGTCGCCGCCGCGCGCCTGGTGTGGTGGCTGCTCGCGCCGGGCGTCGCGTTGTTCGCCGCCGGGGCGGCAAGCCATCGCCCGCAGCTGCTCGGCGCGGGGGCCGCGCTCGCGATCGCGGGGCTCGCCGTGTACGGCTGGCTGCTGTTCGAGAACCTGCGGCGCGCGCGCGGCATGCGCGCCGTCGTGGCGCACGGCTGGGGCGCGCTCGCGGCGCTCGTGCTGCTCGCCGCGAGCGGCCTGGCGCTCGCCGCGCACTACGAGCACGGCCTGGCGCTCGACCGCGGTGCGTTCGCCGCGGCGCACCTGGTGCTCGCCGCCTACGGCTTCATGGGGCTGCTCGCCATGGGCCTGTCGCAGTTTCTGCTTCCGATGTTCGCGGTCTCGCCCGCGCCGTCGGTGCGCTCGGCTTACGCCGCGCTCGCCGCCGCCGCCGCAGCGATCGTCCTCGCCGTGGCGGCGCTGCTGGCCCCAAGCGAGCGGCTCCTCGGCGCCGCCGCATTGCTCGGCCTGACCGCCGCGGCGGCGCACGTGCTGGCGATGGAGGGCGCGTTGAAAAAGCGCCTGCGTCCTCAGCTCGGGCCGGCGTTTCTCCTGGTGCGCGTCGCATGGGCGTGCCTGCTCGCGAGCCTCGCGCTCGCGGCGCTCATCGCCTTAGGCTGGGCGCCGCCGGGCGCCGCGGCGCTGTTCGGCGTGCTGCTCGTGCCCGGCTGGCTGCTCACCTTTCTCCTTGCGGTGCTGCAGAGGATTGTGCCCTTCCTCGCCACCGTGCACGCAGGCGGCCGCGGGCGCGGCGCGCCGCTCGTGTCCTCGTTCACGCCCGCACGCACGCTCGCCGCGCACCGCGTGCTGCACCTCACCGCGCTCGCCCTGCTCCTCGCCGGGGCGGCGCTCGGCACCGAGTGGCTCGTGCGCGCCGCGGCCGCGGCTGGCCTTGGCGCTGCCCTCGCCTACGGGGCCTTTTTCGTCCAGGTGCTCGCGCGCCTGAAGGAGGACTAGCGATGGACTTCGAACGCCAGATCGCCAGGCGGCTGCACGAAGAGCACGTTGCGACGCTGGAAATCTGGTCGCGCGTCGAGCAGACAGTCGGCAAGCGCGACGCAGCGCTCGACGCGCTCATCGCGCGCGCCGCGGCCGCGCTCGCCGACGAGGTGGCGCGCCACTTCGATTTCGAGGAGAAGGAGCTCTTTCCACGCCTGGCGCAGGCGGGCGAGGGCGATATCGCCGAGCTACTCGCGGAAGAGCACGGCGTCATCCGCGGCGCGGCGGCGCAGTTCGACGAGCTCGCGCGGCAGCTCCGCGCCGGGAGCCTCGATGCCGCCGGCTGGCAGCGGCTGCGCGTCGCGGCGCTCGAGCTCGCCGAGCGGCTCGTCGCGCACGTGCAGAAGGAGGAGATGTCGCTTTTGCCCGCGCTCGAAGACCTCCTGGACGAAGCAACCGACGCAGAGCTCGCGCTCACGTACTCCGGTTGAATCGGTCATGACGGAGCAGTCAACCTGCCCTGCACTTGCTGCGTTGAAAGTCGTGTTCCTAGCGCGCAGGAGCACGCAGTGGCCACGAAGAATGCAGTTCCGGATGAACGCATCGAGAATCGCATCTTGCTCGTCCGTGGCCACAAGGTTCTGCTCGATACGGATCTTGCCCTCCTCTACGGAGTGAGCACCAAGCGGTTCAATGAACAGGTGCGTCGAAACGGCGCGCGCTTCCCCGAAGATTTTACGTTTCGATTGTCTGCCTCGGAGTGGCATTGTCTAAGGTCGCAAATTGCGACCTTAGAGCGAGGGCGCGGCCGGCACCGCAAGTACCTGCCGCTGGCGTTCACTGAACATGGCGCCATCATGGCCGCAACGATTCTGAACAGTCCTCGCGCGATCGAAGTCTCGGTCTATGTCGTGCGCGCTTTCGTGCGACTGCGCGAGACACTTGCCGCCCACAAGGATCTCGCCGCGAAACTCCACGAGTTGGAGAAGAAGACCGAGGCGCTCGCGCTCAAGCACGACGCGCTCGCCGGTAGCACCCGGAACCAATTCAAACAAGTGTTTGAAGCCATCCGCGAACTCCTGCGCCCGCCGGATCCCATACGAAAACCGATCGGATTCGTCACTCCGAACGATAGGAAAGCGGGTTAGGCCAGATTCTTGACGAACGCGAGGCGCTGCGAGGGGCCGAAGCCGGCGCGGTAGAAGAAGCCGAGCAGGTCGAAGTGCTCCTTCGCCACGACCGACTCGACGCGCTCGACGCGCAGCGCGCCAAGGTTGATGAAGAGCTGCGAAAGCAGCGCCCGGGCCACGCCCGAGTGCGAGAAGTTGGGATCGACGCCGATCGTGTCGATGACTGCCACGGGCTCCGCGCGGCCGAAGTCGCCGTAGTCGGCGGCGGCCATCAGGTAGCCGGCGGCAGTGCCATCCTTGAGGGCGACGAGCGAGATGCGGATCGCGGATTCGGTGAGCGCCTCCTCGAGCTTGCGCCGCATGTACGCGCTGCGGTCGTGGCCGGTCAGGCGCCGGTCGATACGGGTCACCGCCTCGAGGTCGGCTGCGGCGAGCGAGCGCACTTCCGCCAGATCGCGCGCCAGGTGCTCGAAGTGGTTCGGTGCTTCGGCGCCGTAGTCGTTGCGGTCGGCCGGTCGCTCGCGCTCCTCGATCTCCACGGGCTCCTCGCCGCTCGAGCCGAGGCGCGCCTCGGAGAGCCGGCAGTCGACCACGTGGTTGCTGCCCAGCCGGTAGCCCGCCGCATCGAGAAACCCGAGCATGGCGTGGTCGCGCCAGTTCGCGCTGGTGCGCATCTCCTGCAGACCACGGCGCCGCGCACCGTCCTCGAGCGTCTGCTCGAGGGCGGGCCCGATGCCGCGGCCACGCGCTTCGGGTTTGACGCCGATCACCTCGAGCCGCATCGCCGGCTCGATGCGGCCGAACTCGCCTTCGAGCACGCGGCCGAGGACGTAGCCCGCCAGCTTTCCGTCCTGGTCGATCGCGAATTGGGCATGCATCTTCGGCTCGCGCAGCGCCATCGACAGGCGGCGCTCGAAGTAGCTGCGCCGCGAGCGGCCGCCGATTGCGGCGTCGATCGCCACCACCGCGTCGAGGTCGCCCGCGGCGAGCGGCCTTGGAGTGATCTTCATGTGCCGAGCGCTCAGCCGTGCAGGCTCTGGTACTTCTCCATGAGCTGCTCCGGAGTTTCCGCGTAGTCCGGGTTCTGCACGATGCAGTCGGCGGGGCATACGAGCTTGCACTGCGGCTCGTCCTCGGCGCCGACGCACTCGGTGCATTTCATCGGGTCGATCACGTAGATCGGGTCGCCGACGCTGATCGCTTCGTTCGGGCACACCGGCTTGCAGGCGTCGCAGGCGGTGCAGTTGTCGTTGATCAACAGGGCCATCGGGTTCTCCAGTAGCGGTTCAGGCCGCAGCGCGCTGCTGCAGCTCTTTCAGCTTGTCGTGGCGGAAGGCGCCCCACAGCGCCGCGCCGATCGCACCGGCGTAGATCGAATCGGGGTGGCTCACCGCCTCGAGGCCCGTGATCTTCTCGTTCACCAGCTCTTCCTGCAAGGCCGCGAGCAGCCCCTGGTCGAGCGCCAGGCCGCCGGTGAGCAACACCGTGCCCTTGGTGATGCCGGTCACCTTCAGCAGCTTCACCAGGCGCGAGGCCATCGACAGATGAATGCCTTTCAGGATGTCAGGTGTGGCGATGCCGCGAGAAACCATGTTGATGACGTCGGTCTCCGCGAGCACGGCGCAGATCGAGCTCACCTTCTCCGGGTGCTGCGAGCTCCGGGAGAGCGTTCCGATCTCGTCGACCGCGACCCCGAGGTAGCGCGCGATGTTCTCCAGGAACTGGCCGCTGCCGGAGGCGCACTGGCTGGTCATCTTGTAGGAAAGCACCTTGCCGCGCTCGTCGACGTAGATCGCGCGGCCGTTCAGGGCGCCGATATCGACTATCGCGCGCGCCTCAGGGACGAGGAACACGCCACCGCGCGCGTGCGTGGTCATCGAATAGAAGTGCCCGGTGGAGAACTTGACGTTCTCGCCCTCGCCGGTCGTCGCCGTATAGGCGATGTCCTCGGGCCGCATGCCCGCTTCCCGCATCACCTCGTCGTAGCCCTGGCGCGCGAGCTCGATCGGATCGCGCCGGCGAATGCGTTCGCAGCGCCGGGCGACCCACTTGCCGTGCTGGAACAGGACGGTCTTGACCGCGCCCGAGCCGATATCGATGCCGATGGTGTTGATCACAGTCGCGCCTCCGCAGTCTTGCCCTCCTCGATCACCGCGCGCCACGCGAAGGTCGCGCCGCCGAGTGCGCCGGTGTAGATCGAGTCCGGATTGATGTTGAGGGTCACCTCGCCGTAGTTCTCGCGCACGAGGTCCATCAGCGCCTTGACGGCGGCCTCGTTCTTCGCCACGCCGCCGGTGAAGGTGAATTCGTTGCGGATGCCGCCGGAGCGCGCCAGGATCGACATCGCGCGCAGGATGATCGCGCGGTGCAGCCCCGCCATGATGTCCTCGCGCTTCTCCCCGAGCGACAGGCGGTCCCTCAGCTCGGCGCCTGCGAACACGGTGCAGGTCGAGTTGATGCGCACGGTCTTGGTGGCCTTCATCGCCAGGGGCCCCAGCTCGTGCAGCCCCATGTTCATCTCGTCGGCGATGTAGCCGAGGTAGCGCCCGCAGCCGGCTGCGCAGCGGTCGTTCATCTGGAACGACTCGACGATGCCATGCGGATCGACCTGGATCGCCTTGGTGTCCTGGCCGCCGATGTCGAGCACGGTCGCGGTCTTTGGGTACATGACGTGCGCGCCCAGGCCGTGGCACAGGATCTCGGAGCGGATGTGCTCCTTGGAAAACGGCAGCCGCGCGCGCCCGTAGCCGGTGCCGATCACGTAGGTCTCCTCGAGCGGCAGGTCGAGCACGCCCTGGATCGGCGCCCGGATCGCCTCGCCGCGCGCCGCCGTCTCGGGGAGCGCCCTATAGGTACGCGTAAGCGCAGCGAGCAGGTTCTTCGAGATCGACTTGTCGTAGATGTTGTTCTCGATCGCGAGGATCGAGCGGTCGAAGACGTTCAGCAGGAAGTCGTAACGCAGCCCCGCCTCCTTCGCCACCTCCTCGCCGACCGCGAGGTAGCGGCTGCCGGCGATGTCGCGGAAGAAGTCGCTCTTTCTCTTGGCGCCGCGCGCGAACAGCTCCGGCGCTTCAGCGCGCAGGCGCCGGAAGGTCTCGCCGAGCGCCTCGTTCACCGCACCCTGCTGCTCGCCGAAGCGCCCGGTCGCCGCATTCTTCGCGCAGATCTCCTCCAGGTCGGCGAGCTGCTCGAGGAACTGCTCGAGCCTGAAGTCGCGCTCGAGCTGCGCGATGAACTCGTCGAGCCCCCCGTTCAGCGCGCCGCTCTTCGCGAGCGCCTCGCGGAACAGGTGAAAGCGCGCCGAGACCAGCGCCTCCTGCTTGGCAACCGCCGCCGCGGTGTCGTAGTTGGAGCGCGAGTTGGTGATGCCGCGCCCCAGCACCTGCTGCTGGTCGTCGATCACCACCGCCTTGGTGGTGGTCGAACCGAGGTCGATGCCGATGAAGGTCTTCATGGCTAGTGCAGCGCCGCTGCCCTCTTTTGCTTGATCATCTGGAAGTAGCTCTCCAGTCGATTCTTGATGTTCGCCGCCGAGAAGTAGCGCGGATCGACCAGATCCGACTCGATGAAGGCCGCCGGCTTGCCGGTGCGCTTCTCGACCTCGCGCAGGATGAGGAGCTGCCCCGCGGAAAAGCTGTTGCAGCTCTTGATCGAGTTGATCAGTAGGCCATCGGCCTGGTACTGGTCGATGTATTTGCAGATCATGTCGATGCGCTGCGGAAAGTTCAGGTTGGTGTAGCAGCCGAGGCAGTACTCCGCGAGCGACTCGAGCGGCCGCTCGGCGTCGTGCCGGAAGCCGAAGTCGTAGACGCCGCCCACCTTCGCGTAGGTCGAGGCGACGATCACCGCGCCTTCCTCGTAGAACATCTTCCAGAAGTCGCGGAAGCTGGTCCAGTTGGGCGGCCCCTCGACCACCAGGCGGTACTTCTCCTCGGCGAGTTCGCCTTCCGGCGTGATCGGGCCCTTCTTCTCACGCACGCGCTGCTCGATCTCGGAGCGCAGGACACGGTAGTACTGCGTCGCCTCGGGCGTGCCGCGGAACGCGGTGAAGATCGGCCCGATGTAGTACACCGCGCCGAAGTAGCCGTCGATCGGCGAGGGCCGGTTCTTCGCCGACTGCAGCGTCCACACGAGATCTTCTTCCGCCTTCACCGATTCGCGCATGTACTGGCGCAGGCGGTCGATGTCGAACTTTACGCCCGAGACGCGCTCGAGCGTGGGGATCACCTTTTCCTTGAGCTGCTTGACGACGTAGTCGCGCATGCTCGGCGAGATCTTGCCGTCGCCCTGGTAGGGCACGTGCAGCATCACGGTCTCGCAGTCGTATTTCTGGCGCACCAGCTCGAACCATTTCATGAAGGTGAAGCAGCCGGTGTAGGAAAGCAGCAGCACGTCGGGGCGCGGCAAGGGATCGCCGGTTGGCCCTACCTCGCCCTGCAGCATCATGCCGAGATCGGCCTTGACGTAGGTGCACACGTCTTCCGAGTGCCCGTCGCGCTCGGCGTCCATGATCATCTTGCCGGACTTCTTGCGCATGCCGTTCTGCAGCGCGTTGGTCTCGGGCAGGCTGCGCGCGAAGTCGAAGCACATCAGCAGCTCGTTCAGGTTGCCCGGCACGAAGGTGGCCGACACCTTACGTCCGGTCTGGTGCGCGGTGGCGAGCTCATGATAGTTGCGGTTAATCAGCTCCTTCTGCAGCCACATCGCGTCCTCCTTCTGGACGGCGGGCTTGGACTTGGGCTGGACTTGGGGTTGCATCGCGGGCGTGCTCATGCGGCGCTCCAGAGCTTGATCGAATCGGCGAAGGTTCCGGCCTGCTCGCGTATCGGAGCCATCTGGCCGGTGTTCTCGGCGTACTTGAACGCCGTGTACGGAATCTTCTGCTTGGCGAGCACCTCCTGCAGCATCGGCCGCTCGAGGAGCGCCGGATCGCAGAACGACGGCGCGGCGAAGATGACGCCTTCGGCGCCGCGCGTCTTGTACTGGTGCAGGAGGAACTTGCCCTTGTCCTCCTTCTTCTCGTCGTACTTCGGCGAGGACTGCACCGAGTGGTGCAGGAAGGCCCGCGCGAGCGCCTGCAGCGGGTCGCCGGTGGTCGGCACCGGCTCGCGCAGCCAGCGCGTGATGAGGATGAAGTCGTCGTCGACGATGTAGCAGCCGGCCATCTCGATCGACTTGATGAGCGAGAGCGGCGGCTGCTCGCAGAACGAACCGGTCAGCACGACGCGCGCGTTGTCGCGTTGCGGGCGCTTCTCGGCCTCCGCGGCGGCGAGGTAGGCGCGCACGAGCGGCGTATGCTCCTCGGCCGGCAGCACGAGTCCGGCGCGCAGGACGAGGTACACCTCCGAGGTCGGCGCCTGCCAGGGCTTCTGCGCGCGGTAGGCGTACAGGTCCTCGATCGCCTTGCGGTTGTCGTTGTACACCGCGATCGAGGCGCGCAGCTCGTCGTCGGTGATCGGCTTGCCGCGCAGCCTGGCGAGGTCCTCGCGGATCTGCTGCATCTCGTGCACGTAGAAATCGCCGCCGATCGAATCGTCGTAGTTCTGCGGCACGTCCACGTAGCGCACGTACTTGTCCTTGAACATGATCTGCCACATGCCCGAGAGGTTGCGGATCACGTCGCAGATCGACGGGAACAGCATGCCGTCGAGGCAGTCGAGGCGCCCGGTGAGCCCGAGCTCGATCGTCGAGCGGGGGATGCGGCAGATGTAGCTCTGGTAGTAGGCGTCGCCCTGGATCACCTCGATCTGGTCGCCCCCGCCGAAGATGCCCACCGGCAGCATGCCCGCGGCGTGCACCAGCTCGCGCGGCACATAGATCGGCATGTAGCCGATCGCCTTGCGCCCAGGCGCGACCGCCTTCCACTGCTTGACGGCATTGAAGTTCAGGTCCTCGAACAGCGCCTCGCAGCGCCCGATCACGTCTTTCAGGCTCATCGGTGCTCCCATTTCGGTGTGCGCTTCTCCATGAACGCCTGCAACCCTTCCAGCGCGTCGCGCGTGCGCATCAGTCCCTCGAGGTAGAGCGTCTCGACCTCGGCGAGGCGGCGCTCGGCGGCTTGCGCAAGCGGTGCGCGTGCGGCGCGCAGCGCGTAGCCGAGCGAGCTCGCGCTCTTGCCGACCAGGTGCGCGTCGAAGTACGCGAGCGCCGCGAAGGCGGGGTCCTCGGCGACATCGCTCGCGAGACCCCAGGCAAGCGCGGTCGGGGCGTCGATCGAGCGGCCCGACAGAAGCAGGTCCTCGGCGCGCGCCTGGCCGATGCGCGCCGGCAGCAAAACCGACGCGGCGGGCGCGAACACTCCGAGCTTCATTTCGGGCTGACCGAACTGCGCGTCGCGCCCGGCGAAGATGAGGCTTCCCGCGCACGCGAATTCGAGCCCTCCGCCCAGGCACTGTCCGCGAGCTGCGACCAGGATCGGCGCGGGCCAGGCGAGCATGCGCGCAAGCAACCCATGCAGCCCCTTCAGCATCGCGGCGCACTGCGCGGGCCGGTGCTCCTCGACGCTCGCGCCAAAGGAGAAATGCGGGCCTTCGTGGTCGATCAGCACGCCGCGCAGGCCGCTATTGCCCGCGTGCCCGGCGAACGCGCGCTCCAGCGCCGCGATCATTTCCGCATCGAGAATGTTGGCCTTCGGCCGCGCCAGCCGCAGCCGCAGCAGCGCGCCTTCGCGCTCGATCCAGGCTTTGAGAGGTGCTTCGCTCACGGTCAGGATTTGCGCTTCGCCCTGGGCTGGATTGCGTCGTGCAGCGGGCCGACCCATCCTTCGCCGGCCGCGAGCTTCTGACGCAGGAGCACGAAGTCCACCTCGCGGTCGTCCTTCGTGCCCTCGTTGAACGCGGTGAACCCGGCGCGCGCCTCGGTCATCATGTTGAGGGCGAGCCAGGCGCGCGCGTCTTCCTTGTTGCGGTTCCAGGCCTCGAGCTTCGGCTTTCTCAGCTCTTCGAGCGTCTTCGTCGTGCAATCGGGGAAGGTGAGCAGGATCTTGGCGCACAGCTCCTCGACTTTCGCATCGAGCAGCGAAAGGTCCACCGTGCCCTTCGCCACGAGCGCCTTGCCCGACTTGAGCGCCTCGCCGGTCTTCGCTTCGCCGAACGTGAGCCGGCCGTACTCGTCGAACACGCGCGCGGTCTCGACGAGCGGATTGGCGACGAACTTGCCGTCGACCTTCAATGCCGGCGCGATATCGGTGAGGATGCCCCAGTAGTAGGCCTTGTGCGCCGAGAACGGCTCGCACAGCACGCACGCGGCCATCGAGCGCTCGGCCCCGATCACGACCGGCAGGAAGTCGGTCGCGCCGCCGATCGGCGCCGAGCCGTGCTTCGGCCCCGCCTGACCGAAGCGCGCCAGGTCCTGCGCGACGGAAAAATCGCAGGCCATGCCGATCTCCTGCCCGCCGCCGATGCGCATGCCGTTCACGCGGCAGATGACCGGCTTGTCGCAGGCGAGGATCGACGACACCATGTCGTTGAACAGCCGCATGTACTGGCGATATTCCTGCGGATGCCCTGCGTAATACTCGGCGTACTCCTTGGTGTTGCCGCCGGTGCAGAACGCCTTGTCGCCGACGCCGGTAAAGACGACCGAGCTGACATCGCGCGCATTCGACGCGGCGCGGAAGGCTAGAATCACGGCCTTCACCATGTCGGTGGTGTAGGAGTTGAATTGCTGCGGGTTGTCGAGCCAGATCCAGGCGTTGTACAGTCCCGCCGCGGTCTTGCCATCCAGCGTCTTCGCGGGGCGCTTCTCGATCTTCACGCCCGGCGCCGAGATCTCGGCCAGGTCGTGGTTCTTCAGTGCCTGCACCTTCGCCTCCATGACTGTTCTCCTAGGGAACGAGCACCGCTCGCTTGGAAATTTCCCGGTGATGCACCGCCTCGAACACGCGATTGATGTCCTTCAGCGGCCGCGGTTCGACGAACGGCTTGACCTTGACCTTGCCCGCGAGCACCAGCTCGAGCGCGGCCGGGTACTGCTCCGGGGGGCAACCCCAATTGCCGAGCGCGCGCGCGTCGAACGCCATCAGGTTGGACAGGCGCACTTCGACCTTGTCCATCGTGAAGCCGACTACGGCAAGCGTCGCGCCGTGCACGAGCATGCCCCAGGCGGTCGCCTGGCCAGCGGCGGTGCCCGAGCATTCGAAGATGATCCACTCGGTCGAGCGCAGCCCGTTCTGCTTGGCGAAGTCCGAAACAGCCGACTTGAGCGCTTTCTGGTCCTGCGCCTTCGCGTTGAGCGTGAGCGCCGCGCCGTAGGGTTTCAGCGCTGCGAGCTTGACGTCGTCCACGTCGATCGCTGCGACCTGCGCGCCGAAGGCGCTCGCGACCTGCACACAGTAGCCGCCGACGCCGCCGGCGCCGATGACGATGGCCAGGCTTCCCGGCGCAACGCCCGCGCGCCGTACCGCCTGATACGGGGTGGTGAGCGCGTCGGCGACCACCGAGACTTCCGCGAGCTCGAGGCCCGCGGCGGCGAGTCGCTTTTCGTCCACCCCGCACAAGCCGCGCGCCGGCACGACGATATGCGAGGCGAATCCGCCCTGGATGTCGTTACCCGGCATCTTCTGCTTGCGGCAGATGGTGCCGAGGCCCCGCTTGCACAGATCGCACTCGCCGCAGGGCAGCACCGCGGGCACGATGACGGCCTTGCCGAGCCAGGCGTCGGCGCCCGCCCCGGCGGCGACCACCCGGCCGGAGACCTCGTGGCCGAGGGCGAGCGGCAGCGGGTGGGTGGTGCGCACGCCGTCGTAGTAGTAGCCGAGATCGGTGTGGCAAACGCCGCAGCCCGCCACGCCGACGGCGACTTCGCCCGCGCCCGGCGCGGCGTCGAAGGCCTCGAGCACCAGCGGCGCCTTGGGCGCCGTCATCAGCCAGCGTTGCGCGTGGATCGCTGCCGCCATGTCCGCTCCTC
The DNA here is from genome assembly GCA_035624675.1 of Burkholderiales bacterium. Classification (GTDB taxonomy): domain Bacteria; phylum Pseudomonadota; class Gammaproteobacteria; order Burkholderiales; family SG8-39; genus DAHVFK01. Next base: position 4,625 of record DASPRB010000090.1, on the reverse strand, counting down.
CACTTGCCCTGCGCCGCGTTTTGACCTATTGTGGTATTCACGTACCACATTACCAATTTAGTCCGGAAGCGCCGCGACGTCAACGTCCCGAACCACCGCATGAGTGCTCTTTTTACGCCCCGTATCCGGGCGCGATTTGATCCAGAGCAAGGAATTCGCGCTTCGTTGCGCGAGCATGCCGACCCAGGAGGTGTTGCATGAGCGATGCGAGCAAAGGAAGCGTCGGGCGAGGCAGCGTCTCGGTAGCGCTCGCCGGCTCGGGCGGCGCGGGGGTGATGACCGCGGGCAACATGTTGCTCGAGGCGGCGGCGCATGCGGGTTACTACGGGCTCATGACGCGCACCAGCGGGCCGCAGATCCGCGGCGGCGAGGCGGCGGCCATGGTGCGGGTGTCGACTTTCGCCACCGACAGCCAGGACGATCGCTTCCACGCGCTCGTGGCGATCGACTGGCAGAACGTCGGCCGCTTCTCCTCCGAGATTCCGCTCGACGCCACTGGCCTGCTCATCGGTGATCCCGCTCAGGGCGAGCCCCCCGAGAACTTCGTGCGCACCGGCGCGCGCTACGCGCCTGTCGAGCTCAAGTCCCTGGCCAAAAAAATAGCGGGCGGCTGGCCGAACATGGTCGCGCTCGGGCTGCTCGGCGGGCTGATGGGCCTGCCCGAAAGTTCGCTCGCGCACGCCGTGACGCGGGCGACCAAGAAGGGCGGGGACGCGCTCGCCGCGAGCCTCGCCGCGATGAAGCTCGGCATCGCGCAGGCCGAAGCGCTCGGTGATGCACATCGTCTGGCGCCGCCCGCAGCGGCAGGCAAGCGCTGGCTGATCAGCGGCAACGAGGCGGCGGGCTACGGCGCGCTGCGCGGCGGCGTGCGCTTCGTCGCGGCCTATCCGATCACGCCTGCCACCGAGCTGCTCGAATGGATGTCGCCCGCTCTTACCAAGGTCGGCGGCACGCTGGTGCAGGCCGAAGACGAGCTCGCGTCGATCAACATGATCATCGGTGCCTCCTACGGGGGTGTGCCGTCGCTCACCGCGACCTCGGGACCGGGGCTGTCGCTGATGATCGAGGCGCTCGGGCTCGGCGTGACCGCCGAGATCCCGATCGTGGTGGTCGACGTCATGCGCACCGGACCGTCGACCGGCATCGCGACCAAGACCGAGCAGGCCGATCTGAACATCGCGCTGTACGGCATGCACGGCGATGCGCCGCACATCGTCGTCGCGCCCAACTCGGTCGCCGACTGCATGGCCGCGACTCAATGGGCGGTGAGCCTCTCCGAGCGCGTGCAGACGCCGGCGATCGTGCTCTCCGATCAGTACTTCGGCCAGGCGCGCGCGATCGTCGAGCGCCCGCGCGATACCGCATTCGACGGCGCACGCCTGCGCGCAAGCCCGAACGAGCCCGAATACAAGCGCTACGCGCTCACCGCATCGGGAGTGTCGCCGATGGCAATCCCCGGGACGCCAGGTGTCGCCTACACCGCCGACGGCCTCGAGCACAACGAGCGCGGCACGCCGTCCTCGCAGGCGGCCGATCACCTCGCGCAGCTCGAGAAGCGCCAGCGCAAGCTCGACTCGCTCGATTGCGGCGAGCACTGGGCCAGCCTCGAGGGCGAGGGCGAAATCGCGGTGCTCACCTGGGGTTCGTGTACCGCGCCAGTGCGCGAAGCCTTCGCGCGCGCGCGCGCCGATGGCGTACGCGCGCGCCTCGTGTCGCTGCGCCTGCTCGCGCCGGCGCAGCCCGAGCGCCTGAAGCAGGCACTCGAGGGCGTCAAGCGCGTGCTGGTCGTCGAGCAGAGCTTCAGCGGCCAGTTCCTTCGCTACCTGAAGGCCGAGTACGAGCTGCCGGGGGAGGTGCACAGCCTGCGCCGGCCCGGGCCGCTGCCGATCCGGCCGAACGAGATCCACGAGACGCTCGTGAAATGGAGCCGCGCATGAACGCCCCGGCGGTAGCTCCCGCGCTCACCGCGCAGAGTTTCAAGTCCGACTACAAGCCGGTGTGGTGCCCCGGCTGTGGCGACTATACGGTGCTCGCCTCGATCACGCGTGCGCTCGCCGCTCTCGCGCTGCGCCCCGAGAACGTCGCAGTGGTGTCCGGCATCGGTTGCTCCTCGCGCATTCCCGCCTACACGACCTGCTTCGGTTTCCACGGCGTGCATGGGCGCGCGCTGGCGGCGGGCACCGGACTGAAGGTGGCGCGCCCCGATCTCACGGTGGTGGTCGCCGGCGGCGACGGCGACGGCTACTCGATCGGCGGCAACCATTTCCTGCACGCCTGCCGGCGCAACGTGGATCTCACCTACATCGTGATGGACAACCACGTGTACGGCATGACCAAGGGCCAGCCCTCGCCGACCACGGAGCCCGACTGGAAGAGCAAGCTTTCGCCCTCCGGCACCGGCTTGCGCGAATTCCACCCGCTGGTGATCGCGCTCGCCTCGGGTGCGAACTTCATCGCGCGCGCCTTTTCCGGCGACCCGAGCGGCACCGCGAGCCTGATCGCGGAGGCGATCCAGCATCCCGGGTTCTCGTTCATCGAGGTGCTCTCGCCCTGCGTGACCTTCCGCCCGGAGCAGCGCGCCTGGAAGGAGGCCGTGCGGCCAGCCCCGGTAGCGCCGACCGACGACCCGGCGCGCGCCGCGCGCCGTCTGATGACCGACGACGGATTCAACCTCGGCGTGCTCTACAAGGGAAAGCGCTCTCCCTACGCGACCGCAAAGCGCGCTGCGCAGGAAGTCGCCGAGCTGGAAAGGGAGTTCGCGCTATGACGAAGAAGAAGCCCGCCGCCGGCTACGCGGAATTCATGGCTCGCGCCTACGTGATGGAGATGGACGCCTCGGAGCGCTACGCGGATTTCGCCGACCAGATGGAGGTGCATAACAACCCCGAGGTGGCCGAGCTGTTCCGCAAGCTCTCGCACATCGAAGGCCTGCACGCGCAGCGCATCCTCGAGGAGATGGGCTGGAAGCAGCCGCCGCGCGCGCTGCTCTCCTGGCGCTGGGATGAAGAGCCCGAGCCCCCCGAGACCGCGCCGGTCACCGAGCTGCACTACCTGATGCAGCCGTGGCACGCGCTCGAGCTCGGGCTCAAGAACGAGCGCCGCGCATTGAAGTTCTTCGAGCGCCTGGTGAAATCCGCGGGCATGCCGGCAGCGGTGAAGAAAGTCGCAAAGGAGATGGCCCAGGAGGAACGCGAGCACGTGCGCCTGATCGAGCAATGGATGAAACGGGTGCCGAAGCCCGAGCCCGGCTGGGATCGCGATCCCGATCCCCCCGTGTACTCGGACTGAGCGCGCGATGGGTCCCGCGCACGAAGTCCTGCTGCCCGAAGGATGGGCGCCGCCGATTGGCTATGCCAACGGTGTCGCCGCCGCGCCCGGACGTCTCGTATTCGTCGCCGGCCAGGTTGGCTGGGACGCCGAGCAGCGCTTCCGGTCGGAGGCGATCGCGCCGCAGTTCGAGCAGGCGCTCGCCAACGTGCTCGCCGTGCTGGCCGCAGCCGGCGGCCGGCCCGAGCACATCTGCCGGATGACGGCCTACTGCTGCGACAAGCCCGCCTACCTCGCTGCGCGCGCCGAGCTCGGCCGCATCTGGCGGCGCCTGATGGGCAGGCACTACCCGGCGATGAGCATGATCTTCGTCGCCGACCTGCTCGACCACCCCGGCAAGATCGAGCTCGAAGCGACCGCGGTGGTGCCTACTTGAACTTGTAGTACTTTTCGTTCAGCCACGCTGCGACGCTCTGCTCGCCTTCGGCCGACAGGCCCGCGCGGCTGCGCGTATTGCAGAACTGGACCTGCGCGAGAAGCGCCGGCGCAGTGTGGATCTTGCGATCGGGCCGCGTGAATACGCGCGAGCCGTCGCCGCCGAACTGCGCAACGTGGCAGGCAGCGCATTTCTGCTCGTACAGCTTCTCGCCCTGCTTCGGGTCGCCGAAGGCGAACACGTCCGAGGCCGCATGCGCGGTGCCGGCGGCAAGCGCGAGGGCAACGGGAATCCATTTCGCTAGATTTCTCAAGGCTCACTCCACGGTTACGGACTTGGCGAGATTGCGCGGCTTGTCGACGTCGGTGCCGCGCGCGAGCGCGGCGTGATAGGCAAGCAGCTGCAGCGGCACGACATGCAGGATCGGGGAGAGCGGACCGGCGTGGTCGGCGAGCCGGATGACGTGCACCGTATCGCTTTCCTCGATCTGCGTCTCGCGGTCGGCAAACACGTACAGCTCGCCGCCGCGCGCGCGCACTTCCTGCAGGTTCGACTTCAGCTTCTCCACGAGCGCGTCTCCCGGTGCGACCGCGACCACCGGCATGTCGCGGTCGACCAGGGCGAGCGGCCCGTGCTTGAGCTCGCCCGCCGCGTAGGCCTCGGCATGAATGTAGGAGATCTCCTTGAGCTTCAGCGCGCCCTCCATGGCGATCGGCCAGTGGATGCCGCGCCCGAGGAACAGGGCGTGCTGCTTCTCGGCGAAGCGACGCGCCCACTGCTCGACCTGCGGCTCCACTGCGAGCACGTGGCCGAGCGCCGCCGGCGCGTGGCGCAAGGCGTGCAACAGCGACTGTTCGGCAGCGGGCGCAAGCATGCGCCGCTGCTTGGCGAGCACCAGCGCGAGCAGGAACAGCGCGCCGAG
>DASPRB010000078.1:0-4011 GCA_035624675.1 Burkholderiales bacterium | reverse complement strand
GGAGTGGAGCGCGGCGAAGGACTACTCGGTGCCGACGATGGCGGCCGACGTCGCCCATCTGCTCGATCATCTGGGCTGGCCGCGCGCGGTCATCTTCGGCCACTCGATGGGCGGGCGCTCCGCGGCGTACTTCGCGGCGCGCAACCCCGCGCGCGCCGCGGGCCTGGTGCTCGTCGACTACTCGCCCGAGAACGCGCCCGCCGGCGCGCAGCGCACCGCCGAGACGGTGGCCGGCACGCCGGACGCCTTCGCTTCGGTCGACGAGGCGATGCGCTACTTCAAGGCCGGGCCGGACAAGCATGCGCGCTTCGAGGCCTACCTGGCGCCCGCCGCCGGCGGCCTGGCGGTGAAGCGCGATCCGCACTTCCGCGACCAGTTCAGGAAGATCCTCGCGACCGGCGAGCGCCCCAAGCTCGGCGTCGACATGTGGCAGGTGCTCGCCGAAGTCCGCTGCCCCGCGCTCGTCGTGCGCGGCGCGCGCTCCGACATGTTCGCGCCGGAGACGGTCGCGAAGATGCAGGCCGCCAACGCGCGCATGCGGGTAGTGGACGTCGACGCCGGGCACAACGTCGCGGGCGAGAATCCCACCGGGTTCCTCGCCGCGGTGCAGCCTTTTCTCGCTTCGCTCAAGGAGTCCACGCATGAATACGCGCGGCATTGATCATCTCGCCATCGTCACCGACGACATGCCCACCGCGATGGACTTCTATACGCGCGTGATGGGCTTTCGCCTGCTGCACGTGCGCCGCGTGCCGTACGAGCAGGACCGCTGGCAGCCGCCGTACGACAACCTGCGGCACTATTTCTTCGACATGGGCAACGATTCCCTGTTTGCCATTTTCGAGTACCCGAAGGGCCTGCCGCGCCAGAACCGCGACCACGTCGGCGGCATGCAGCATGTCGCCTTCCACGTGCCGGTCGACAAGTTCGACGCCATGGTCGAGCATGTGAAGAGCTGCGGCGTGCACGTCATCGGGCCGGTGCCGCTCGGCGGGCGCTTCTGGTCGGCGTACTTCCTCGACCCCTTCGGCACGCGCCTGGAGCTCGCCACCAGCCGCACCGTGACGCCGATGTCGAACGTCGAGTCGGTGCGGCAGACCGAGGAGGAGGCGCGCGCCGAGCTCGAGACGCTGTTCTCGGACCCGAAGGAAGTGGAGAAGTGGCTCGCGCGCATGCCTCTCAAGAAGGAACACCTGACCGCTTGAACGATCGAGGAGAATCCATGAAGCTGAAACTCGCCGCGCTGGCCGCCGGGCTCGCCCTCGCCGCCCCCGCCGGTGCGCAGCAGACCGAGCTCAAGTTCTCGACCTTCGTGCCGCCGACGCACGGCTTCGTGGTCGACGTGCTCGAGCCGCTCGCGAAGGAGATCGAGAAGAAATCCGGCGGCAAGGCGACGGTGCGCGTGTTCGCCGGCAACTCGCCCTTCGGCAAGGTCGAGAACCAGGCCGACCAGGTGAAGCAGGGCGTGGTCGACCTCGCCTTCGGCCTGAACGGCATCCCGCGCGGACGCTACCTGCGCACCTCGATCATGGAGATGCCGTTCGTCGCCGAGAGCGCGGGCTCGGCCTCGCAGGTGCTGTGGAAGATGCTGCCCGGCGCGCTCGCCGAGGACTGGAAGGACTTCAAGGTCGCGGCGCTCAATTGCCACAACCCGGGCCTGTTTCACACGCGCGCCAAGCCGCTTACGTCGATCTACGACGTGAAGGGCCTGCGCATGCGCGCACCCAATCCGCCGACGCAGGATTTGCTCGCCTTCCTGGGCGCCACACCCGTCGGCATGCCGCCCGGGCAGGTGTACGAGAACCTGGAAAAGGGCGTGATCGACGGCGCAGTGTTCCCCTGGGACGCGATCAAGGGATTCCGGCTGGAGTCGATGCTCAAGTACCACCTCGACGCGCGCGTGTACTCGAGCTGCTTTCACCTGGTGATGAACCCGCAGCGCTTCGCCGGCTACCCGCCCGAGGTGCAGAAGGCGATCGACAGCTCGATCGGCAAGCCGCTGGTCGACAAGTTCGGCGCCTGGTGGAACGGCTGGGACAAGGCTGGCTTCGAGGCCGCCATGAAAGCCGGCGGCACGCTGCAGCAGGTGCCGGACGCGACGCGCGAGAAGTGGCGCGCGGAGCTGAAGCCGGTCATCGACCAGGAGCTGAGCAAGCTCGAGCGGGAAGGCGTCGGCAACGCGCGGCAGATCTACGACGAGATGCGCCGCCTCGGCGGCCAAATATAGGGACAGACCCTAATATTTCGCTATGCGGAATATAGGGTCTGTCCCTATTTTTCGGGCTGCGGATCGCGCCGCGCGCGTGCTCGCCTATGCGGGCATGGTTCTGCTGTGCGGCGCGATGCTCGTGGTGATCGTCGACATCGCGGCGCGCAAGTCGATCGGCTTCTCGATCCTCGGCACGATCGACCTCACGCAGTTGGGCGTGATGGGCTGCGTGTTCCTGTCGATGCCGCTCGCCTTCCTGCGCGGCACGCACGTCGGAGTCGAGTTCGTCACCGATAGCCTGCCTGCGCCGCTGCTGCGCGCGCTCAAGTTCGCCGTCGGCCTGCTGGGGGCCGCGTTCATGCTGGCGCTCGCCTGGTACGGCCTCGGCCAGGCGCGCATCCAGCTCGCGCAAGGCGACGTTTCGGTGACGCTCGGCATTCCGATGATCCTGTACTGGGTGCCGCTGCTCGTCGGCTGCTTCGGCTCGGCGGCCGCGGGCGCCATCGCGGCGCTGGCGGCACTCGCCCCGCCCGAGGCCGGCTGATGGAGGGTCCGGCGCTCGGCCTCGCCGGCTTCGGCGCGGTGCTCGCGCTGATCGCGCTGCGCGTCCCGGTCGGCATCGCGATGGGCGTGGTTGGCGCGATCGGCTACGGCCTCACCTACGGCTGGTCGAGCCTCGCCTTCGTGCTCGGGCGCGCGCCGTTCGACTCGGCGCACCCGGTGAGCCTCTCGGTGGTGCCGCTGTTCGTCATGATGGGGGTGTTCGCGGGGCGCACGGGCCTGTCGCAGTCGCTCTACAACCTGGTCGCCACCTTCGTCGGCCACCTGAAGGGGGGCCTCGCGATGGCCACCGTCGGCGCGAGCGCGCTGTTCGGCGCGGTGTGCGGCTCCTCGATCGCCACCGCCGCCACCATCGGACGCATCGCGCTGCCGGAAATGCGCCGCCACGGTTACGACGACCGGCTCGCCTCGGCCTCGGTCGCCGCCGGCGGCACGCTCGGCGTGATGATCCCGCCCTCGATCCTGTTCGTGATCTACGGCCTGATGACCGAGAACCCGATCGGCAAGCTGTTCGTCGCCGGCATCCTGCCGGGCGTGCTCGGCACGGGCCTCTACATGCTTGCTGTGCGCTGGATCACCTGGCGGCGTCCGGCCTCCGGACCGGCCGCGGCGCGCCGCGCGTGGCGCGAGCGCGTGCGCGGGCTCGCCGACGTGTGGCAGGTGGTGCTCCTCTTCGGCGTAGTGCTTGGCGGCATGTACCTCGGCTGGTTCTCGCCCACCGAGGCCGCCGCGGTCGGCGCCTTCGGCGCGCTCGCGCTCGCCGCGCTCGGGCAGCGCCTCACGCTGAACGTGCTCGCTCAAGGTCTGATCGAGACCGCCGGCACCACCGCGATGATCTTCCTCATCCTGATCGGCGCATCCGTGTTCAACTTCTTCGTCGACGCGACCGGCCTCACGCAGTCGATGATCGGCTACGTGCGCGACCTGGGCTGGGGGCGCCTCGAGGTGTTCGTCGCGCTGTGCGTGTTCTATATCATCCTCGGCTGCCTGATGGACAGCCTGTCGATGATCCTGCTCACGCTCGGCGCGGTGTACCCGCTCGTCAAGTCGCTCGGCTTCGACCCGATCTGGTTCGGCGTGGTGCTGGTCACGCTCGGCGAGATCGGCATGATCACTCCGCCCGTGGGCATGAACCTCTTCGTGCTGCAAAGCGCCGGCGGCATGCGCCTCGAGACCGTCGCGCGCGGCATCCTGCCCTTCGTCACCGCCGACGTCGTGCGCATCCTGCTCCTTTCCCTGTT
>DASPRB010000076.1:0-3581 GCA_035624675.1 Burkholderiales bacterium | reverse complement strand
GGCCTGCAGGGCGGCTTCGCCTTCGCGCTCAACCCGCCCTCGATCCCGGGCCTCGGGGTCACCGGCGGCTTCGAGTTCTATATCCAGAACCGCGGCTCGGGCGATCCGCGCGCCACCGGCGCGGCGCTGCAGGCCTTCATCGCCAAGGCGCGCCAGCGTCCCGAGCTCGCCGGCGTGAACACGACCTTCCGCGCCGCGAGCCAGCAGCTGTTCGTCGACCTCGACCGCAACCGCGCCGAGGTGCTCGGCGTGCCGGTGCAGGACGTGTTCCAGACGATCCAGACCTACTTCGGCTCGTCGATCGCGGGGCAGTTCAGCCAGTTCAGCCGCGTGTGGTGGGTGATCATGCAGTCGGACGCGCAGTACCGCGCCAATCCGAGCGACTTCGACAAGATCTTCGTGCGCTCGAAGTCGGGCGCCAACATCCCGCTCTCGGCGCTGATCACCACGCGCTACGTCGCCTCGCCGAAGCTGGTGACGCGCTTCAACGGCTTCCCGGCGGTGAAGATCACCGGCAGCGAGGCGCCCGGCTACAGCTCGGGCCAGGCGATCGCGGCGATGGAGCAGGTCGCGGCGGAGACCCTGCCGCCGGACTTCTCCTATGCCTGGGCCGGCCAGGCGCTGCAGGAAAAGGAATCGGGCAGCACCTCGTCCTCGGCCTTCATTTTCGGCCTGATCGTGGTGTTCCTGATCCTCGCGGCGCAGTTCGAGAAGTGGACGCTGCCGGTCGCGGTGGTGCTGTCGGTGCCGTTCGCGGTGCTCGGCGCGCTCGCGCTCACCTGGGTGCTCGGGCTGAGCAACGACGTGTACTTCCAGGTGGGCCTGGTGACCCTCGTCGGCCTGTCGGCGAAGAACGCGATCCTGATCTGCGAGTTCGCGATCGAGCGGGTGCACAAGGGCATGACGCCCAAGGAGGCCGCGATCGAGGCGGCGGGGCTGCGGCTGCGCGCGATCGTCATGACCTCGCTCGCCTTCGGCCTGGGCTGCGTGCCGCTCGCGATCGCCACCGGCCCGGGCGCCAACAGCCTGCGCGCGATCGGCACCGGCGTGATCGGAGGGATCGCCGCTTCGACCTTCATCGCGATCTTCTTCGTGCCGCTGTTTTTCTGGCTGCTCGAGTCGCTCAGCGGCCGCTTCGCCAAGAAAAAGGCCTGACATGCGCGCGCGCCTCCTCGTCTTCTCCGCCGCCGCGCTGCTCGCCGCCTGCGCGGTCGGCCCGGACTACTCGCGCCCGCAGCTCGAGACGCCCGCGGCCTGGAGGATCGACCTGCCGCAGGCCGAGTCGCTCGCCAACAGCGCCTGGTGGCGGCAGTTCGGCGACCCGGCGCTCGACGCCCTGATCGAGGAGGCGCTGAAGAACAACGCCGACCTGCAGATCGCCGCGGCGCGCGTCGACCAGTTCATCGGCGCGCTGCGCAGCACGCGCTCGCAGTTCTACCCGCAGATCGGCTACGCCGGCTCGGCGAGCCGCAACCGCACGACCGAGCGCGGGCCGACGCCGCTGCCGCCCGGCACCGACCCCTGGTACAGCCTGTACGAGGCCTCGCTCGGCGCCGCCTGGCAGATCGACCTGTTCGGGCGCGTGCGCCGCGAGAGCGAGGCGGCGCAGGCCGCGGTGTTCGCGAGCGAGCAGGGCCGGCGCGGCGTGGTGCTGTCGCTGGTGGCGAGCGTCGCCTCGAGCTACATCGCGCTGCGCGCGCTCGACCGCGAGCTCGAGATCTCGCGCGCCACGGCGAAGAACTACGCCGAGACGCTGAAGCTGTTCGAGGCGCGCTACACGGGCGGCGTCGTGTCGCAGATCGAGCTCGAGCAGGTGCGCTCGCAGTACCTGCTCGCCAAGGCGGCGATCCCGTCCTTCGAGCGCCAGGTCGCGGCGCAGGAGAACCTGGTCTCGATCCTGCTCGGGCGCAACCCGGGACCGATCGAGCGCGGCAAGACGATCGACGAGCTCGCCGCGCCCGGCATCCCCGGCGGGCTGCCCTCGGACCTGCTCGAGCGCCGGCCCGACATCCTGCAGGCCGAGCAGAACCTGGTCGCCGCCAACGCGCAGATCGGCGCGGCCAAGGCGCTCTACTTCCCGTCGATCTCGCTCACCGGGCTGCTGGGCACGGCGAGCGCCGCGCTCGGCGACTTCCTCACCGCGCCCGCCGCGGTGGCGCAGGCCGCCGCCGGCGTGAGCGGGCCGGTGTTCACCTTCGGCGCGATCGAGGGCCAGGTGCAGTCGGCCGAGGCCGGCGAGCGCGCCGCGCTCGCCTTCTACCGGCAGACGGTGCGCGGCGCCTTCGCCGAGGCGAACGACGCGCTGGTCGGCTCGGAGAAGTCGCGCGAGCAGTTCGCGGCGCAAGCCGAGCGCGTCGCCTCGCTGCGCGAGTACGCGCGCCTGTCGCGGCTGCGCTTCGACAACGGCTACGCGAGCTACCTCGAGGTGCTGTACGCGGAGAACGAGCTGTTCAGCGCCGAGCTCACCGCCGTCGCCTCGCGCGCCGACCACTACACGCAGCTCGTCGCCGTCTACAAGGCGATCGGCGGCGGCTGGCTCGACGAGGCCGACAAGCTCGCGCCCAAGCCGCTCGCGGGCCGCTAGCGCGGCAGGTCGGGGTTGTTGCCGAGCTGGTCGCCGAAGCGCTCCCTGAGCTTGACGACGATGCCGTCCACGATCCTGCGCGTCTCGTCGACGCCCAGGCGGTCGAAGGATTTCTCCATCACCGCGTAGTGGATCAGCAGCGCGGTGCGCAGCTTGTCGAAGGCGAGCGGGTTGCTCACCCCGCACACCGAGGCGTCGTTGCGCAGCACGCGCTCGATCTTGCCCGGCTCGAGCAGCTGCACCTTGCAGATCCACGCGAGGCGCGCGATCTCCTTGTCCACTTCGCTCAGCTGCCCTGCCCAGAATCCGGAGCGGACCGCGTCTTTCTTCTGGCTCATCGAGACATTCCTTTCCAGTTTCGAATTGCTAGCATGCCCGCGGCGCATAGCGGCATTTTAATCTGGGTCAAATCGGGCGCGCATCCGGGGGCTACCCTAGCGTCATGTTCCAGATTCGCATCCACGGGCGGGGCGGGCAGGGGGTGGTGACCGCGGCCGAGATGCTGTCGCTCGCCGCGTTCCGCGAGGGACGCTGGGCGCAGGCCTTCCCGAGCTTCGGCTCGGAGCGCACCGGCGCGCCGGTGGTCGCCTATTGCAGGATCGACGAGCGCGAGATCCGCCTGCGCGAGCCGGTGCTGCAGCCCGACGCGCTCATCATCCAGGACCCGACGCTGCTGCACCAGGTCGACGTATTCGGCGGCCTGGCGCCCGAGGGCTGCATCCTGATCAACACCGTGCGCTCCCTGGATGCGCTGGGCCTGAAGGACTTCTTCAAGGACTACCAGGCCGGGCGGCTGCGCACGGTGCCGGCGACCGAGATCGCGCTCAGGCACATCGGCCGGCCGGTGCCGAACGCCGCGCTGCTCGGCGGCTTCGCCGCGCTCACCGGGCGCATCTCGCTCGAGTCGGTCGCGGCGGCGATCCGCGAGAAGTTCGCGGGCAGGCTGGCCGAAGGCAACGCCGCGGCCGCCGCCGAGGCCTTCGCGCACGTGGCGGGG
>DASPRB010000024.1:0-3990 GCA_035624675.1 Burkholderiales bacterium | reverse complement strand
CTCTTTTTCCCTGGAAGTATTCGTCGAGCTGCTTTTTCGTTTTGACGATGACGCCGGCCTGCGGCTCGTGCCGCCAGGCGGGATCGATCTCCCTGAAATGCTTTTGCCCGACGAAGTAGACGCCGCACAGCGCGTCGCCGTCGGCGACCAGCAGCATGCGCCCGCAGGGACTGTCGTAGGTGTCGTAGCGCTTCATTTCGCTTCTCCTTTCGCGAGCGACTGCCACAGGTGCATCACGGCGTAGGCGCGCCACGGCCGCCAGCGCTCGGCCGCGGCGAGCACGCGCTTCGGATCGGTGAGCTTCATCGCCTTCATCACGCCGTAATCGGTGTGCGGGAACGCGTCCGGCCAGGCGAGCGCGCGCAGCGCGAGGTACTGCGCGGTCCATTCGCCGATCCCCGGAATCGCGCGCAGCTTGGCGAGCGTCGGCTCGAGCGCCGCGCCGGGCCCGAGCTCGAGCTCGCCTCGTTCGAGCGCGCGCGCGAGCGCGAGGATCGTCCGCGCGCGTGCCGCGGGGACGCCGATCCGGCAAATTCTCTGTTCCGAAATCTTTGCCACCCGGTCCGCGGACGGAAACAACGTCTTCAGGGAGTCGAACGGGGTCTCGAGCGCCTCGCCGAAGGCTTCCGCGAAACGGCCCGCGAGCGTGCGCGCCGCGGCGACGCTCACCTGCTGGCCGAGAATCGCGCGCACCGCGATCTCGAAGCCGTCGAACGCCCCGGGCACGCGCAATCCCGGGCGGCGCGCGGCGAGCGCACCGAGCGCGTGCGCCACCTCTTCGGGATGGCAAGCGAGGTCCATCAGCGACTTCACGCGTGCGAGCACCGGCGGCAGCGCCTTCGCGAGCGAGGCCGAGACGCGCACGCCGAGCGCGCGCTTGCCTTCGAGCGGGCCAACCTCGAGCCAGCCGCGGTGCTCGCGCCCGCCGGCCGCGATCCTCACCGTGCGCCGGTAGGCGCCGCCGTCGCAGGATTCGACTCCGGCGATCGCGCGCGCGCCGAGAAAAGCCGCCATCGCCGGCCAGTCGTACGGCGGGCGAAAGCCGAGCTCGAACGCGAGCGCGTCGCGCTCGGCGGCCGGCAGCGAAGCCTTGCGCAGCTCGCGCGGCCGCAGCCGGTAGCGCTCGCGGAACAGCGCATTGAAGCGCCGCACGCTCGCAAACCCGCTCGCGAACGCGACCTCGGTGACCGGCAGCCGCGTGTCGGTGAGCAGCTGCTTCGCGAGCAGCAGGCGCTGCGTCTGCGCGAACTCGACCGGCGAGACGCCGAACTCGGCCTGGAACGCGCGCCGCAGATGGCGGTCGCTCACGCCAAGGCGCCGCGCGGCAACCTCCAGCCCCTCATCGTTCGCCGCGCCCTCCTCGATCAGGCGCGCCGCGGCGCGCGCGGTGCGCTCGAGCGCGTCGATCGTCGCGTTCCCCGGCGCGAGCTCCGGCCGGCAGCGCAGACAGGGGCGGTAGCCCGCCGCCTCGGCGGCGGCCGCGCTCGGATAGTAGTTGCAGTTTTCGCGCCGCGGGGGACGCACGGTGCACACCGGCCGGCAGTAGATGCGCGTCGAGGACACCGCGACGAAGAAGCGCCCGTCGAAGCGCGCGTCGCGCGCGCGCAGGGCGCGGTAGCAGGTGGCCGGATCGAGTCGCATGGGCGCCATTATGGATCCGCCGGCCGCCGAATACTCGCCGTTTTCGGACATCGGAATCCGGGCCGCGCCGACTTGCGGTTAGCATGGCGGCCGATGAAAACCGCCGATTACGCGCGCCTGGTCGCGCTCGCCGCGATCTGGGGCGCCTCGTTCCTGTTCATGCGCGTCGTCGCGCCCGCGCTCGGCGCGATCTGGACCGCGGAGCTGCGCGTGCTGCTCGGCGGCCTCGCTCTGCTCGCTTGGTTCCGCGTCGCGCGCGTCGATGCCGGGCTCGGGCGCCACTGGCGCTACTACCTCGCGGTCGGCACGGTGAACTCGGCGCTGCCGTTCGCGCTCTACGCGCACGCGGCGACCGAGCTGCCGGCGTCGCTGCTCGCGATCCTGAACGCCACCTCGCCGATGTTTGGCCTCATGTGGGGCGCACTGTTCGCGACCGAGCGCGTCACGCCAGGCAAGCTCGCCGGCCTTGCGCTCGGCGCGGCGGGCGTCGCGCTCGTCGCGCAGCCCGGGGCGCTGCGCGCCGACGCGGCGTTCTACGGCGCCGTAGCGGCCGCGCTCGGCGCCTGCGCGGGCTACGGCCTCACCGGCGTGCTCGTGCGGCGCTTCGGCGACGGCGTGCCCGCGCGCGGCCTGGCGGCGGGCCAGCAGCTCGCCGCGGCGGCGCTGCTCGTGCCGCTCGCCGCGATCAGCGCGCCGGCGGCCGCGCCTTCGGCGCTCGTGGTCGGCAACCTGCTCGCGATGGCGCTGCTCGCGAGCGCGGTCGCGTTCCTGCTCTACTTCCGCCTGATCGCCGACGTCGGCGCGACGCGCGCGCTCACCGTTACCTTCCTCATCCCGGTGTTCGGCGTGCTGTGGGGATGGCTGTTCCTCGGCGAAGCGCTGCCCGCGGGAATGCTCGGCGGCGGCGTCTTGATCGTCGCCGGGACAGTTCTCGTCACGCGCGGCTAAAATAGGGACATAAATAGGGACAGACCCTATTTTCAACATAGCGGAAAATAGGGTCTGTCCCTATTTATGCCTGTTTATGGCTACCTACCCCCACCTGTTCAAGCCGCTCGACCTCGGCCACGTCACGCTGCCGAATCGAATCATGATGGGTTCGATGCACACCGGGCTCGAGGAGCGGCCGGACGGCATGGAGCGGCTGGCGGCGTTCTACGCCGAGCGCGCGCGCGGCGGCGCCGCGCTGATCGTCACCGGCGGCTTCTCGCCCGACGAGGCAGGCAACCTCGGCCCGCACCCGGCGATGATGGCAAGCAGCACGGACCGCGACCGGCACCGCGTGATCACGCGCGCGGTGCGCGACGCGGGCGGGCGCATCTGCCTGCAGGTGCTGCACGCCGGGCGCTACGGCAAGCACGACCGGACGGTCGCGCCCTCGGCCATCAAGTCGCCGATCAACCCGGCCGTGCCGCGCGCGCTGGAGGCGCCCGAGATCGAGCGCACGCTCGACGCGTTCGCGGCGAGCGCCGTGCTCGCGCGCGAGGCGGGCTACGACGGCGTCGAGGTGATGGGCTCGGAGGGCTACCTGATCACGCAGTTCCTCGCGCCGCGCACCAACCAGCGCAGCGACGACTGGGGCGGCAGCCTCGAGAACCGCATGCGCTTCGCGGTCGAAGCGGTACGCCGCACGCGCCGCGCAGTCGGCACCGACTTCATCGTCATCTACCGCATCTCGGCGCTCGAGCTCGTCGAGGGCGGCCTCTCGGGCGAGGAGATCGTCCGCGTCGCGCGCGCGATCGAGGCCGCGGGCGCCTCGCTCATCAATACCGGCATCGGCTGGCACGAGGCGCGCATCCCGACGATCTCGCAGGCGGTGCCGCGCGGCGGATTCGCCTGGGCGACGCGACGTCTGAAAGACGCGCTCGAGATCCCGGTGATCGCCTCCAACCGCATCAACGCGCCCGAAGTGGGCGAAGAGATCCTCGCGCGCGGCGACGCCGACATGGTGTCGCTCGCGCGCGCGCTGCTCGCCGACGCCGAGTTCGCGAACAAGGCGAGAGCGGGCGACCGCAAGGGCATCAACATTTGCATCGCCTGCAACCAGGCCTGCCTCGACCATATCTTCGAAGGGCACTTCGCGTCGTGCCTGGTCAATCCGCGCGCGGGGCGGGAAACCCTATTGAATTTTGAAAGGGCAAAAAGCAGGAAAAGCATCGCCGTGGTCGGAGGCGGCCCGGCGGGCCTGTCCTGCGCGGCGGTTGCCGCCGAGCGCGGCCATGCGGTGACGTTGTTCGAGAAGGAGGCCGAGCTCGGCGGCCAGTTCAACCTCGCGAAGAAGGTGCCCGGCAAGCAGGAGTTCGCCGAGTCGGTCGCCTACTTCGCCGAGCGCCTGCGCCGCGCCGGGGT
>DASPRB010000016.1:0-4989 GCA_035624675.1 Burkholderiales bacterium | reverse complement strand
ATGCCCGAGATCAGCAAGCGCGCAGCCAGCCTGGGCACCGAGAACGCGTTCGTCGTGCTCGCCGAAGTGAACGAGCTCGTGCGCCGCGGCAAGGACATCATCTCGTTATGCATCGGGCAGCCGGATTTTCCGGCACCCGAGAACGTGCAGCAGGCCGGCATTCGCGCGATCCGCGAAGGGCGCCACGGCTATACGCCTTCGGCCGGCATCAGCGAACTGCGCGAGGCGGCCGCGAAGTATCTCTCGCAGCGGCGCGGCGGGCTGCCGATCCGCCCCGATGACGTCGTCGTCGGGGCGGGAGCGAAGCCTTTCATCGCCTACGCGATCCTCTCGACCACCGACTACGGCGCGGGCGATGAAGTCATTTATCCCAACCCGGGTTTTCCGATCTACGAGTCGCAGATCGTCGCGAGCGGCGCGCGGCCGGTGCCGATCCACCTGCGCGAGTCGCGCGGCTTCTCGTTCGATCCCGCCGAGCTCGAGCGGCTGATCACGCCGCGTACCAGGCTGCTCATCCTCAACACCCCGCACAACCCCACCGGCGGACTGCTGTCGAGGAAGGAGCTGGAGGCGATCGCCGCGATCCTGAAGAAGCACCCGCAGGTCTGGGTGTATGCGGACGAGATCTACAGCCGCCTGGTATATGCGGGGGAATTTTTCTCGATCGCGCAGGTGCCCGGCATGTACGAGCGCACGATCATCTGCGACGGCGCCTCCAAGGCCTGGGCCATGACCGGCTGGCGGATCGGCTTCGCGGCGAACCCGCTTCTCGCGCCGGTGTTCACGCGCTGGATCACCAACACCGACAGCTGCGCCTCGCAAATCAGCCAGTGGGCGGCGCTCGAAGCGGTCAGCGGCCCCCAGGACGCGGCCGAGGCGATGCGCGCGAGCTTCCTCGCGCGGCGCGACCTGATCGTCCGGCTGCTGGCGCAGGTGCCGGGCGTCACCTGCCAGGTGCCCGGAGGCGCCTTCTACGTCTGGCCTAACGTCACCGAGGCCTGCCGCATGATCGGCGCGGCCGACTCGGAGGAGTTCCGCAGGCGCCTGCTGAACGAGGCGGGCGTGGCACTGCTCGCGGACATTCACTTCGGCGCGCGCGTGCCCGGCGAAGGCCAGCACGTGCGCTTTTCGTACGCGGCGTCCAACGAGGCGATCGAGCGGGGCGTCGCGCGCATGGCGGAATTCATCCGCAAGAACACGAAGAAGGCCGCTTGAACGAGGTCTGGCGCCCGAGCACGACCGTCGCCGCGGTGGTCGAGCGCGACGGGAAGTTCCTGTTCGTCGAGGAGGTCGCCGACGGTCGCAGGGTGCTCAACCAGCCTGCGGGGCACCTCGATCCGGGCGAGAGCCTGGTCGCAGCTTGCGCGCGCGAGACGCTCGAGGAGACCGCGTACCGCTTCGTGCCGAACGCATTGGTGGGCATCTACCGCTGGGTGTACGACAAGGCGGGCGTGACCTTCCTGCGCTTCGCCTTCGCGGGCCGCCTCGAGGGCTTCGAGGAGGGCCGCCGTCTGGACAAGGAGATCGTCGCGGCGCGTTGGCTCACGCCCGAGGAGCTCGCCGCGCGGCGCGCGGAGCACCGCTCGCCCCTGGTCGAGCGCTGCGTGGCGGACTACCTCGCCGGGCGGCGCTTCCCGCTCGAAGTGTTCTCGCGGGAATTTTCCTGAGCCGGCGCTGTCCGTCCAGCCATGGCCGAAAAAGTCATCGTCGGGATGTCCGGGGGCGTCGATTCCTCCGTCGCCGCGCTGCTGCTCAAGCGGCAGGGCTGGGACGTGGTCGGCCTGTTCATGAAGAACTGGGAGGACGATGACGACGACGCGTACTGCTCGACGCGCCAGGACCTGGTGGACGCGGCGGCCGCTGCCGACGTGATCGGCATCCCGCTCGAGGCGGTCAACTTCGCTGCCGAGTACAAGGAGCGCGTGTTCGCCGATTTCCTGCGCGAGTACTCCGCCGGCCGCACGCCCAATCCGGACGTGCTGTGCAACGCGGAGATCAAGTTCAAGGCGTTCCTCGACCACGCGCTGCGGCTCGGCGCGGCAAAGATCGCGACGGGCCACTACGCCCGCGTGCGCGCGCGCGACGGGCGCTTCGAGCTGCTGCGCGGGGCCGATGTAGCCAAGGACCAGAGCTATTTCCTGCACCGCCTGAGCCAGACGCAGCTCGCGCGCGTGCTGTTTCCGGTGGGCGGGCTGAAGAAAGCCGAGGTGCGCCGCATCGCGCTGCAGGCGGGACTGCCAAACCACGCCAAGAAGGACTCGACCGGCATCTGCTTCATCGGCGAGCGGCCATTCCGGGAATTCCTGAACCGCTACCTGCCGCATACGCCGGGGCCGATCGTCACCGCCGACGGCCGGCGCGTCGGCGAGCACATCGGCCTCGCCTTCTACACCATCGGACAGCGCAAGGGCATCGGCCTGGGCGGCGCGGGCGAGCCCTGGTACGTGGCGGCCAAGGACATGGCGTCCAACACGCTCACCGTAGTGCAGGGCCACGATCATCCGCTGCTGATGCGTCCCTCGCTCGCGGGCCTCGACGCGAGCTGGGTGGCGGGCGAGGCGCCGCCGGCGTGCTCGCGCCACGGCGCGAAGACGCGCTACCGGCAGGCGGACGCCGCGTGCACGCTGGCGCGCGTCGACGACGGCGAGATCGCGGTGGAGTTCGCCGAGCTGCAGTGGGCGGTGACACCGGGTCAGTCGGTGGTGCTGTACGACGCCGAGGTGTGCCTCGGCGGGGCGATCATCGCGTAAGCAACTATCTCGGCGCGGTGTCGGCGAAGGCGGGCCGCTCCGAAAGCCGGTCGTACAGATCACCGAGATTCGGGTACTGGCCACGCCAGTCGATCGCCTGGTGGCGGAAGGCGAGCCAGCCGAGGCAGCAGCCGAGCGAAATGTCGGCGAGCGTGTAGCGGTCGTTGTTGCACCACTGGTGCTCGCCGAGGTCGTCGGCGAGCACCGCGAGGCCGCGCTCGATCTTTCCCTGCTGGCGGCGCATCCAGGCCGCGCTGCGCTCGTTTTCGGGACGCAGCGTCTCGGCGCGCAGCAGGGCGCCCGCTTCGATCACCCCGTCGGCGAGCGCTTCCCAGCGTCGCACGGCGACGCGCTCGCGCTTGTCCTGCGGGATGAGGCGGCTGATCGGCGAGACGTTGTCCAGGAATTCGACGATGACGCGCGAGTCGTACAGCGCGGTGCCGTCGTCCAGCAGCAGCGTGGGCACTTTGCCGAGCGGGTTGTGCGCAACGACCGGGGAATCCTCGGGCGCCACATCGACCAGCTCGAGCTCGCACTCGATGCGCTTCTCGGCGAGCACCACGCGCACCTTGCGGCCGTAGGGACTGGGGAGCGAGACGAGCAGCTTCATGCTTGATAGGCGCGGCGACGGCGGCGGATTATACCTTTACGGGCCTTATAATACGGCTCCAAGAACGATCCGCGCCGCCCGATGCCCTCGCCGCTCTCCGCGCTATCGCCGCTCGACGGCCGATACGCAAGCTCCGCCGATCGCCTGCGCCCCTACTTCAGCGAGCATTCCCTGATTCGCACCCGGGTGCGGGTCGAGATCGCCTGGCTGCGCGCTCTGGCCGCGGAGCCGGCGATCAGGGAGCTGAAGCCGTTCTCGCCGGCGACCGCGGCGGCGCTGCGGCGCCTGGTGGCCGATTTCTCCGAGCGCGACGGCGAGCACATCAAGAACATCGAGGTCCAGACCAACCACGACGTCAAGGCGATCGAGTACTGGCTCAAGGGCCGGCTCGGCAACAATCCCGAGGTGCGGCGCTCGCTGGAGTTCATCCATTTCGCCTGCACCTCGGAGGACATCAACAATCTGTCGTATGCGCTGATGCTCGGCGAGTCGCGCGCCGACGTGATGCTCCCGCGCCTGGACGAGCTCGGCGCCGCGCTCGCCGCCATGGCGCACCGCTACGCGCGCCTGCCGATGCTGTCGCGCACGCACGGCCAGCCGGCCTCGCCGACCACGCTCGGCAAGGAGATGGCGAACTTCGTGCACCGACTGCGCCGCGCGCGCGAGCGCATCGCCGCGGTCGCCCTGCTCGGCAAGGTGAATGGCGCGGTGGGCAACTACAACGCTCACGCAATCGCCTACCCGGGGATCGACTGGGAGCGTTTCTGCCGCCGTTTTGTCGAGCGGCTGGGGCTGGCGTTCAATCCCTACACCACGCAGATCGAGCCGCACGACTGCTTCGCCGAGCTGTTCGACGCCTATGCGGGCGCCAACAGCGTGCTGCTCGGGCTGGACCGCGACATCTGGGGCTACGTGTCCCTCGGTTACTTCCGGCAAAAGCCCAAGGCGGGCGAGGTCGGCTCCTCGACCATGCCGCACAAGGTCAATCCGATCGACTTCGAGAACTCGGAGGGCAACATCGGTGTGGCGAACGCGCTGCTCAGGCACCTCGCCGAGAAGCTGCCGGTATCGCGCTGGCAGCGCGACCTTTCGGACTCGACCGCGTTGCGCAATTCGGGCAGCGCGCTCGGCCACACGCTGCTCGCCTGGGGTGCCTGCCTGCGCGGCCTGGGCAAGCTCGAGGCGGACGGGCGGCGCCTGGCAGAGGATCTCGATGCCAACTGGGAGGTGCTCGCCGAGCCGGTGCAGCAGGTGATGCGCCGTTACGGCGTGCCCGGCGCCTACGAGAAGCTGAAGGCGCTCTCGCGCGGCAGGCGCCTCGAGCGGCGCCGGCTCGCCGCCTTCATCCGGCGCCTGCCCATTCCGGCGGCGGCCAAGAAGCGCCTGCTGGCGCTCACGCCCGCGCGCTACGTCGGGCTCGCCGCCGAACTCGCCCGGCGCATCTGACGGCCGTCAGACGACGGCGCCCTCGTGCTCGTCGCGACGCTCGCGCTTGGGCTTGATGAACTGCGCGCGCGTCACCCGCAGCCACATGAGCAGCGGGCTCGCGACCAGCACCGACGAGTAGATGCCGAACAGGATGCCGATCGTCAGGGCGAGCGCGAAGTAGTGCAGCGCCGGCCCGCCGAA
>DASPRB010000258.1:0-5234 GCA_035624675.1 Burkholderiales bacterium | reverse complement strand
GTGGTCGCCTCGAGCTTCCTGCTGCGCTTCCCCGCCGAGCGCTTCGCCGACAGCGTGGCCGGTTCCTCGCCCGACTTCCGCGCCTGGCTGCGCCAGGGACTGGCGCTGGCGATGACCGAATGGGCCGAGCACGGCGCGCTGCCCGCCGAGCGCGAGCTGGAGGAGGTGTTCCGCGCGCGCGTCGCCGCGCAGCACGGCTGGAGCTTCGAGCATTCCTGGCCTGGCGAGGCGGAGCTGGCGGCGATCGCCGAGGCGCGCGTGGAGCTGGCCGAGCCGATCGAACAGGGGCGCGCGGGGGCGCAGGTGAAGCTGAACGCGCGCCGCGCCCTGTCGCGGGTCTAGGCGGTGGCGAGCGTCGCGGCGCGCCTGGCGCGCAGGCTGGTGCTGCTCAGCGCCGACGAGGCGCTTCGCGCGCGCCTCGAGCAGGCGCTGCCCGAGACCTGGCAGCTCAGCCGCGCACGCGAGATCGGCGAGGTCGGCGAATTCCAGGACGTGCTGCTGCACCGCTTCGTGCTGGTCGACCTGGACTCGTCCGGCGCGCTCGAGGCGATCGCGCAGATCCGCGGCGAGATGATGCTGAACGTGCCGATCTTCTGCTTCGGCGGCGACGCCGCCGCGCGCGACGCGGCGCGGCGGGCACGCGCCGACCGCTTCTTCGGACGCGACGAGATCGCCGTGCTGCTGCCGAAGCTGTGCGAGCAGTTCGCATGGTGACGCGCCGCGACTGGCTGATCGGCGCCGCGGGCCTCGCGCTCGCGCGCGGCGCGGGCGCCGCGGGCACGATCGAGAAAGGCGTCTACCGCGTGCGCGGCGAGGCGCGCATCAACCGCGCGCGCGCGAAGCCGAAGATGGAGGTGCGTGCGGGCGACGTGATCACCACCGGCGCCGACGGCGAGCTGGTCTTCGTGATCGCGCGCGACGCGATGCTGGTGCGCGCCAACTCGCGCGTCGAGGTGACCGGCAGCGCCGGCGCGCTGGTCGAGACGGGACTGCGCATCGTCACCGGCGCGGTGCTGTCGGTGTTCCAACCCGGCGAGCCGAAGCGTATCCGCACGCCGACCGCGACGATCGGCATCCGCGGCACGGGCATCTACGTCGAGCTGCGCAGCGACCGCACCTACGTGTGCACCTGCTACGGCGAGGCGGAGATCGCCTCGGCCGCGGATCCGGCGGCGCGCGAGCTGGTGCGCACCACGCACCACGACCAGCCGCGCTACGTCATGGCGCAGGGCGCGCCGCAGATGATCATGGCGGCACCCGTGGTCAACCATTCGGACGCGGAGCTGATCCTGCTCGAGGGCCTGGTCGGACGGGAGCCGGCGTTCGTCGGCGCGGGCTACGCACCGACCCGCTACTGAGCCGGCGGCGGTCCGAGAATGCCGAGCCGCTGGTAAAGCGGCCGGATCTCCCTGCGGATGGCGGGTATCTGCGAGGCGTAGAAGGCGGCTGCGAGCGCCGCGCACAGACCGCCGAGCGCGAGCGTGAGCGGCGGTGCGAGGAGCTGCGAAACGGTGCCGGCGAGCAGCGCGCCCAGGGGGCTCGCGCCGAGGAAGGACATGATGTAGAGCGAGGCGACGCGCGCGCGCAGGCGGTCCTCGACGATCGTCTGCAGCACCGTGTTGGTCGCCGCGGCGGTCAGCATGATGCCCATGCCGGTGAGGAACACGAGCGGCAGCGCGAGCCACAGCGCGTGCGCGAAGGAAAAGCACGCGAGCGACAGCCCGGCGAGTGCTGCCGACATCGGCAGCAGGCGCAGCAGCCCGCGCACCGAGGGGCGCGAGGCGAGGTACAGCATGCCGGACACCGCGCCGAAGCCGCCCGCCCCGATCAGCATGCCGAGGGTCTCCGAGTTGCCGTGGAACACCTCCTTGGCGAACCACGGCATGAGCGACTGGTAGGGCTGGGTGCAGAAGCTCACCGCCGCGAGCAGGAGCAGCGCGCTGCGCGTGGGCAGGAAGCCGAAGGTGTAGCGAAACCCCGCCAGCAGCTCGCTCGCCCAGGACTCGCTGCGCGGCGCGCCGAGCGGCGGGTGCGCGCGCATCGCGGCGAGCGCGCCGAGCATCGCGAGGTAGGACAGGCTGTTCAGCCCGAAACCCCACACGACGCCCGCCGAGGCGATCACCACGCCGCCGATCATCGGGCCGATGAAGCGCGCGCCATTCATGAGCGCCGAGCTCATGGCGATCGCATTCGGCAGGTCCTCGCGGCCGCCCACCAGCTCGACCAGGAAGGACTGGCGCGCCGGGCTGTCGAAGGCGTTCACGATGCCGAGCACCAGGTTGCCCGCCACCAGGTGCCAGGGCTGGACATGCCCGGTGGCCACGAGCGCGAACATGACCAGCGACTGCGCGAGCGCGATGCCCTGCGTCGCATACAGCACGCGGCGCTTGACCAGCCGGTCGACCAGCACGCCGCCGAAGGGCGCCAGCACGAGGAACGGGATCTGCAGCGCGAAACTCGCCAGCCCGAGGAGAAAAGCCGAGCCCGACAGGCGGTAGACGAGCCAGCTGGTGGCGATCAGCTGCAGCCAAGTGCCGATCTGCGAGGTTCCCTGGCCGAAGAAATACAGCCGGTAGTCGCGGTGCCGGAACGCCCTCAGGCTGCGCGGCAGCCGCATCGGACGCGCCTAGGCGCGCGCCGCGAGCTTGTCGAGCTGCTCGCGCAGCTTGCCGAGCGCGGCCTCGAAGCCGGCGAGCCGCGCTCGTTCCTGCTCGACCACCTTGGCCGGGGCGCGGTCGACGAACGAGGTGTTGCCGAGCTTGCCGTGCGCCTTGGCGATCTCGCCTTCGAGCCGCGCGAGCTCCTTGCCGAGGCGCTCCCGTTCGGCCCCGACGTCGACTTCGACGTGAATCATGAGGCGGTGCGCCCCGACGACCGCCACCGGGGAATCCGAGGCGGAGAGCTCGTCGACGCACGCGATTCGCTGCGGGCGCGCGAGCGCGCGCAGCGCGCTCAGCGCCGAAGCCGCCGGATGCGCAGTGACCTCGAACGGGACCGCCGTGCCTGGAGCGATCCTCATCTCGCTGCGCAGGTTGCGCGCGGCGTTAACCAGCGCCTTGGCGATCGCGATTTCGGCTTGCGCCGCTTCGTCGATCTTTTCGGCCCGTGATTTGGGGTAGGGCGCCAGCATGATCGTCTGGCCGTCGCGGCCCGCGAGCGGCGCGACTTTCTGCCACAGCTCCTCGGTGATGAACGGGATGACCGGGTGGGCGAGGCGCAGCGCCGCCTCGAGCACGCGCACCAGCGTCCTGCGCGTGCCGCGCTGCACGGCCTCGTCGGGAGATCTGAGCTGCTCCTTGGCGAGCTCGACGTACCAGTCGCAGTACTCGTCCCACACGAAGCGGTAGACCGCGTTCGCGACGTTGTCCAGCCGGTACTCGGCGAAGGCCTGCTCGACCTCGGCCTCGACGCGCTGCAGGGTGCTCACGATCCAGCGGTCCCAGGGCGACAGCGCGACGGGCGCGCCCGCATCCAGGCCGCAGTCGCGGCCCTCGGTGTTCATCAGCACGAAGCGCGTCGCGTTCCACAGCTTGTTGCAGAAGTTGCGGTAGCCCTCGCAGCGCTTGAAGTCGAAATTGACGTTGCGCCCGAGCGTCGCGTAGGCCGCCATGGTGAACCTGAGCGCATCGGCGCCGTAGGCGGGGATGCCGTCGGGGAACTCCTTCTTCGTGCGCTCGCGGATCTTGGGCGCGTCCTCGGGCCGGCGCAGCCCGGTGGTGCGCTTCTCGAGCAGCGGCCCGAGCGCGATGCCCTCGATCAGGTCCACTGGGTCGATGGTGTTGCCCTCCGACTTGGACATCTTCTTGCCCTCGTGGTCGCGCACGATGCCGTGGATGTACACGTCGCGGAACGGCACCCGACCCGTGAACCAGGTAGTCATCATCACCATGCGCGCCACCCAGAAGAAGATGATCTCGTAGCCGGTGACGAGCACGGAGGAGGGCAGGTAGAGCTCGTAGGCGAGCCTGTCCGCGCCCTGCGGCTCGGGCCAGCCGAGCGTCGAGTGGCAGACGAGCGCCGACGAGAACCAGGTATCGAGCACGTCCGGGTCGCGCTTCAAGGGCTTACTTGAAGATTTTTTCAATGCTTCTTCTTCACTGCGCGCGACGTAGACCTTCCCTTCGGCGTCGTACCACGCGGGGATCTGGTGGCCCCACCACAGCTGGCGCGAGACGCACCAGTCCTGGATGTTCGCCATCCACTGGTTGTAGGTGTTGACCCAGCTCCCCGGGAAGAACCTCACCTCGCCGTTCGCCACCGCCTCGGTCGCGGTCTGCGCGATCGACTTGCCCGCGGGGCCGGGCTTGGACAGCGCGACGAACCACTGGTCGGTGAGCATCGGCTCGACCACCGCGCCGGTGCGCCCGCAGCGCGGCACCACCATGCGGTGCGGCCTGACCGATTCGAGCAGCCCGGCGCTGCGCAGGTCGTGCACGATGCGGTCGCGCGCCTCGTAGCGGTCGAGGCCCCGGTAGCGCTCGGGCCCGAGCTCGTTGATGCGCGCATCGAGCGTGAGGATGCCGATGCTCGGCAGGCCGTGGCGCTGACCCACCTGCCAGTCGTTGAAATCGTGCGCCGGCGTCACCTTGACGCAGCCGGTGCCGAACTCGCGGTCGACGTAGGCGTCGGCGATTACCGGGATGCGCCGCCCGGTGAGCGGCAGCTCGACCTCGCGGCCGACGAAGGCGCGGTAGCGCTCGTCCTCGGGGTGCACCATCACCGCCACGTCGCCGAGCATGGTCTCGGGGCGCGTGGTGGCGACCGTGAGCGAGAAGCCGTCGCCCGGATAGCGGATGTGCCACAGGTGCCCGTCCTCTTCTTCGCTCTCGACCTCGAGGTCGGACACCGCGGTGAGCAGCACCGGGTCCCAGTTCACCAGACGCTTGCCGCGGTAGATGAGTCCCTGCTCGTACAGGCGCACGAAGGTCTCGACCACCACGCGCGAGAGCTTCTCGTCCATGGTGAAGTACTCGCGGCTCCAGTCGCAGGAGTCGCCCAGGCGGCGCATCTGCTCGGTGATCGTCGAGCCCGAGCGGCGCTTCCACTCCCACACCTTTTCGACGAACTTCTCGCGCCCGAGCTCTTCGCGCGAGGCGCCCGCCTGCTCGAGCTGGCGCTCGACCACGATCTGCGTGGCGATGCCGGCGTGGTCGGTGCCCGGCAGCCAGAGCGTGTTCGCGCCGCGCATGCGGTGGTAGCGCGTGAGCGCGTCCATGATGGTCTGGTTGAAGGCG
>DASPRB010000117.1:0-4605 GCA_035624675.1 Burkholderiales bacterium | reverse complement strand
CGCAGGAACTTTCGTGCCTGCGTTGTCTGTCGAGCGAGAAGTTCCAGCAGCGCATCCAGTCGCGCAGGCGCGTCGATGAGCCGCTCCCGTACGCGCCGACACGCATCTGCCAGACGCGCGCGGTCGAGCGGCTTCATCAGGTAATCGATCGCTCCCTGCTCGAAGGCCGCCACCGCATAGTGGTCGTACGCCGTGACGAACACGACATGTTGACGCCCGCTTGCCTGCTGCGCGATCTCCAGGCCAGTCAGCCCGGGCATCTGAATGTCGAGAAAGAGGACATCGGGACGGTGTTCCTTGAGCGCCTGGAGCGCCCCAATACCATCTCCGGCCTCCGCGACCACCGCCAGCTCGGGCCAGGCTTCGCGAAGCATGTCCCGCAATTGCGACCTCAGGAGCGGCTCGTCCTCGGCGACGACGGCGGTGGGGACGGCGGTTTGCATCGCTGGATCGACAGGCCGACGGGCCTCAGGCGCACTTTGCGCCCGGAGTCTTCAACTCGATGATGAGAGCGCGCGTGATGTTCTTTCCGGTGTTCTCGACCTTGTGCGTTTCCGCCTCGCTCCAGAACACCTCTCCGAAGGATCTTTCGCGTTCGCGCACGGTGCCGTCCGCCAATGTCGCGCGCAAATGCCAGTTGTTCAGTACGACAGTGAGATGCGCAGGATGCGAATGCACGCCTTCCCCGCATATGCCCATTCCCGGGCGGCCGGTGAACTCCAGCACACGGACCTTATCGTTCTCGAGCACCACGCGGAAGGATTTCGGCATGGCCTTGACTGCATCCTGCGCGTCAGCGGCATCGAGGTCGAGCTGGCTGCCGAGCGCACCAAGGCCGGCAAGCAACAGCCGTCTGCGGGCGATGTCTGAGAGCTTCATGGGCATCCTCCGTTGGGTTTGCTCACACCAGCGACTGCGTCGACTGAAAGTACGGCGCACGGGCTTGCGCCATTCCTGCACGAAGAAATTCGACCAGCTCCTCGAGCACGCGGTCGGCGGCGACGGGATCCTCCGCGTAGCACTGCTCCAGCCTGACAAGCTCGCGCAAGAGGCGCTCCGGATCGACGCGTTCCTGGAATGCAGCGAGGCTTGCCTGGGCAAGCCGGCGCCGCGAGAGGGCGTTTCTAAGCTCGACTGCGCGCAGCGCCGCCAGGATGCGTGCGCGCGAGCGCAGGGACGCACAGACTACCGCGCCCAGGCCGCCGAAGAAGAGCAGGATCCACGCGTGGTAGAGCGTGCTTGCGATTCCGATGGCTTGTTGGCCCATGTAATCCGCAAAGAGTCGCATGCCCAGATGGTCCCGCAGCACGAGGGGGAAGAAGGCGCGACACATCGGCACGCACAGCACCACCCCGGCCAGCACTGCGAGCACGAGGCCCCACGCGCGCAGTTCGCGCGGCCGCAGACACCGATCGATGGCCGCGACCGCCAAGGTAACGACGAGGCATTCGCTGGTGTAGACCAGCATGAGGGAGAGAAACGGAACCAGGACTTCCCGATCGGAGACCGGAGCGAGGGGAATGTAGTAAGCGAACTCGAGCGTCGTGATCGCGATGCCGAACAGCAAGCCGAGGCCTGCGCGCGTGGCCCAGAACCGGCCCGCCGATGCCGGCGCCGGCGAGTTCGAGCGCAGGCCGCTATCGGTTATCAATTGCCGCCCTCGAGCCGGCCGCAGGCAGAGGCACGGTGATCGTCGCGCGGATGCCGCGAGGCACATTCGTCTGGAGCGCGAGTTTCCCCGCTTCTCCGTAGAGCATTGCAAGGCGCGCCCGCAGATTCGCGAGACCCCCGCCCGTTCCGCTGTCGCGGCGCAATCCGGCGCCCGTGTCGGAAACGCTCACCGTGAGCCGACCCTCTTCGACCTGCGCCGCAACCTCGAGCGTCCCACCTTGGGGCAGCGGGTTGAGTCCGTGCTTGATGGCGTTTTCGGTCAAAGTCGACAGACCGAACGGCGGGAACGGCAGTCGCCGGAGATCTTCCGCGATGTCGAAGCGCGTCTTGAGGCGGTCACCCATGCGCACCTGCAACACATTCAGGTACGCCTGCGCAAGCGCGACCTCGTTGCCCAGCGTCGTCTCGTCGCTACGCATCTGCGGCAACGCAGCGCGCAGATAGCCGACGAAATCGCGTAACACGCGTCGCCCCAGTACGGGTTCGGTGCGATACAGCTGCTGGATGTTGGCGAGCGTGTTGAAGAGAAAGTGTGGCTCGATGCGCGCGCGCAGAGATTGCAGCCGGGCCTCGGTCATTTGCTGGTCGAGCTGGACCTGCTGAAGCTCGTGTGCATGGACCTGCGCCGCAGCCGCCGCCGCCTGGCGGTGCAGCGCGAAGAACGCATAGGCCAAGCCTGAAATGACCACCCAGCGCGCGACTTTCGCGAACAGTTCCCAGGCCAGGGGTACGTCCGGAGGCAATGGTGTGCGCAGCATGAGCGCCGCTTCGCCGCACAATGCTCCTAGCGCTATTGCCCCGAGCAGCGCCAGATGCTTCAAGGTCATCGAGCGTGCCGGGATGAGTACGGCCAGGGCAATGCCCGCGAATATGCATCCGCCGACGATGAGCAGGTCGAGCAGATAGTCCATCCAGCCGAGCAGGATGTCCCCGATGGGCCAGTCCTGATAAAGGTCCGGCTGGAACAGCATCTGGGTCGACAGCGCAAAGATGACCGCGATGGCCAGCAGCGCACCCCGCCCGACGGTCGACCATGAAATCGTCGACGAGGCGGACGAACCGCCGATGCGCTCGCGAAATTGGGAAGCGCGCCCTTCCAATTCCATTGCGAGCTCCTTGGTAGGTAACGGAGCTCTCGCTATTCTTCTAGGGTAATCGGAGGCGCGCAAGCCGGGCGCGATGGCTCAGCCGGTTACCGCGGCTTCAGGGGATACATGAGCACGAAGCCGTCCCGATTCGGCATGGCGACGGCTGGGAGCGTCCGGGCGTTCATCTCCTCGCCGGCTCCGATGATGCCGTTCAGGCTCAGGAGATATGCCGTGACGGCGTAGACCTCGTTGTCCGTCAGCGACTTCGGTGCGTCGTAGGGCATCGCCCGGCGCACGTAATCGAAAACGGTGGTGGCGTAGGGCCAGTAGCTTCCGATCGTGCGGACCGGCGTTTTCGTCGCCAGGCTGCCCTGCCCCCCGACCAGCTGGTCATTGGGTCGGCCGGCACCCTTCGCTCCGTGACAACGCTGGCACCGAAGCTCGTAAACCGTCGCCCCCGTTGCCGCTGTGCCGCCGCCCGGCGGGAGGCCGGCCCCGTCGGGCAGAACGCTCAGGTCCCACGCCCTGATTTCGTCTTGCGTGGCCACCCGGCCGAGACCGGGAGATTGCGCCACTGGATTGGGCGCGCATCCCGGCGCGGCGATCGCGAGCACGATCGCGAGAATTCTAAGCGTAGACATTCTTCACCTCCCCGTTCGCTTCGACGCCCCAGGCCTGGATCGCGTTGTAGTGGAAGATCACATTGCTGCCGTGTTCACCGATGAGCGCGTCCCGTGTCGGCTGAACGGCTCCGGTTTCGTCCGTCGCACGAGACTTCAGTACTGTCGCGCGCCCGTCCCAGCGCCACGGCATGCGGAACCGGGTCAGCGCGCGCGGCAGTACCGGAGCCGACAATTGCGCCTCCTGCCAATTCGAACCGCCGTCGCTGGAGACCTCGACCCGCCTTATCGCCCCGCTGCCCGACCAGGCGAGGCCGGATATCTCCCAGAAGCCGGGCGCCTTCAGCGTCAGGCCCGGCGACGGCCGCGTGATGACCGACTTGACGCCCATCGCGAACGTGAACATGAGCGCCTTGCCGTTCGGCTGCAGATCGGTATAGCGGGAGGTCTCGTCCTTCGTCATCGCGGGCGTCGGGACGACCTTGATGCGCCGCAGCCACTTGATGTTCATGTTGCCTTCGAAGCCCGGGAGCAGGAGCCGAACCGGAAAGCCGTTTTCCGGCCGCAGGGACTCTCCGTTCTGGAACAGCGCGACCATGGCATCGTCCATTGCCTTGTCGATCGGGATGCTCCGGCTCACGGAAGCGGCATCCGCGCCCTCGGCGACCAGCCAGTACGCCCCCGGCTCGATCCCCGCCTCGTCGAGAAGGATGCGCAGGGGCACGCCGGTCCACTCGCTGCAGGAGACGAGCCCGTGCATGTCCCCGCACTTGAGAGGAAGCGGCTTGGGGCTGTACATCTGCAGGCTGTTGCCGGAGCACTCGATGAAGTGGATACGCGAGACCATCGGGTAGCGCTTCAACGAATCGATATCGAATACCAGCGGCCGCCTGACCATGCCGTGAATGAGCAGACGGTGCTTGGCCGGATCGATGTCGGGAACGCCGCTATGGTGGCGCTCGAAGTGAAGCGCACTGGGCGTAATGATCCCTTCGAGCGCCTCGAGCGGGGTGCGCGAGGCGCCGGAACCCGTCGTGCCGGGTTGTGAGCGTATGAATGTGCGCTTCACGTCGCCCGCGTGCCTGGCGAGCGCGCCGTGCTCGCTTAGCCCCGCCCCGGGGCTCGTCATCCACGGCTGAACCTCGAGCGGCTCACCCGCTCGGGCGGGCGAAGATGTGATGGCCGCGAGACCGCCGGCGCCGACCAGCGCGGCGCCCCGTCCGAGA
>DASPRB010000236.1:0-17023 GCA_035624675.1 Burkholderiales bacterium | reverse complement strand
GTCGTCGAACGGGAAGACGCCGGTGTAGGTGCCTGCCTTGAGAATCGAGCGCGACACGAGCGTGCCTCCCGAAATGATGACGTGATCGACAATCCGCAGGTGCCCGGAGATCATCGCGGCCCCGCCGATCATGCAATGGCGGCCGATATTCGCGCTGCCCGCGATACCGACGCAGCCGGCGATCGCCGTATGCGCACCGACGCGCACGTTGTGTCCGATCTGGATCTGATTGTCGAGCTTGACCCCGTCCTCGATCATCGTGTCGTCGACGGTCCCCCTGTCTACGGTGGTGTTTGCGCCGATCTCCACGTCGTCCCCGACCTGCACCCCCCCGATCTGCGGGATCTTCACCCAGCGGCCGGAGTCGTTCGCCAGTCCGAATCCGTCGGCGCCGATGATCGCGCCGGAATGAATGATGGCGCGTGCTCCGATGCGGCACCCGCCGTAAATCACGACCGAGGGATGCACGCGGCTGTCTTGACCGAGCGACGAGTTCGGTCCGAGGTAACAGCAGGCTCCGATCCAGGCGCGGGCGCCGACCGCCGCACCGTCTTCGATCACCGCGCCGGCGTCGATGCGAGCGTCCGGCGAGACGCGGGCGCCGGCCGCGACACGCGCGGCGGGATCGATCCGGGGCTCGGGTGGCGACGCGGGGTTGAGCAACTGCGCGACGCGCGCAAAGTACAGATACGGATTTTCGCTGACGATGCGCGGAAGCTCGGTCAGCTCCTGCGCCTGCGGCGAGATCACGATCGCCCCGGCCCGCGTCGCGCTCAGCGCCGATCGATGCTTCAGGCTCGCGAGGAAAGTGATCTGCTCGGCTGTCGCGTTCTGCAGCGAGCCGACCTGGCGGATCTGCGTCGCCGGATTGCCGACTAAGCGACCGCCCAGGCGCGCTACGATCTCCGCGAGCGTGAGCGGGCCGCGCATGTCATCGCGTGGCAGGCTTGCTGTCGGAGGGCTTGATGCTGTCCAGCGCCTTGATCACCTTGTCCGTGATGTCGACGCGAGGATTCACGTAGACGCCATCCTGCAGAATCGCATCGAAATTCTCGCTTTCGGCGATCTGGCGTATGACGCGATTGGCCTGATCGAGCAGCTGCGCCATCTCCTCGTTGCGCCGCTGGTTGACCTCGTCGCGGAAATCCCGGTCGCGCCGCTGCAGCTCACGGCTCATCTCGTTGAACTGGCGTTCCTTCTCCTGCCGCTGCGCGTCAGACATCGTCACCGCATTGCGCTGCAGGTCGTCCTGAAGGCGCTTGAGCTGATCGGCCAGCTGGCGCAGGTCCTGCTGCTTCTTCGCGAATTCCGCCTCGAGGCGCTTCGTCGCGCGCGCGGCAGGCGCGGAGTCGCGCAAGATGCGCTCCGTATTGACGAAACCGATCTTGGACTGCGCCGCGGCGAGCGCCGGCACCCCCGCCAGCAGCAATGCGGCGGCGGGGACGAGGAGGTATCGAAGATGCATGGTCATCGTGCCAGGAATCAGAATCCAGTGCCAAACGTGAATTGTAACCTCTGCACGCGATCGCCTTCCTGTTTGTTGATCGGATTGCCGAAGGAGATGCGCATCGGGCCGAACGGCGAGCTCCATGCGAGCGCGATGCCGGCGGAATAGCGCAGATCGCCAAACGAGACCTTTTGGGATTGCCCCCAGACCTGTCCGGCGTCGACGAACGCGGCTAGACGGAGCGACCGCTCCTGCTCGGCGCCCGGAACAGGGAACTGTAGTTCGGCGCTGCCGACGAGCTGACGATTGCCGCCCAGCGAATTGCCCAGCGGATCGCGCGGCCCGAGCGAGTAGGCCTCGTAGCCGCGCACGGACCCCGGGCCGCCCGCATAGAAGTTCTTGAAGAACGGCAGCGGCGTGCCGCCGAGACCGTCCGCGTAGCCGACCTTGCCGGTGAGGAACAGAGTGTACGTGCGGCTAAGCGGCGTGAGCCATTGGTGCTCGTAGCCGAGCCGGTAGTACTGGAGGTCGCCGCCTGCCAGCTCCCCGCTGGTGCGCGACACCGTTCCGGAGGTCGGCAGGATCAGGCTGTCGCGCGTGTCGTGCACATACCCCGCCGTTCCAGCGAGGTAGGTGTAGTCCGTACCGAACTGGTTGGCGAAGTCGATGTAAGCGAAGGGGCTGTTGTCGAACAGCTGCAGCTTCACGTTCTCGGCGTTCAGTCCGAAGCTCACCCCGTCGGTCTCCGAGAGCGGATAACCGAACTTGACGCCGCCACCCACCGCGTCGGTCACGTAGGCGCCCACCGCCAGGGACGAGGCGTCGGTCTTGCGCCTGTAGATGTCGAAACCCTGGCTCACGCCATCCACCGTGTAGTACGGGTTCAGGTACGACAGCGAATAGACCGTGTTGACCTTGCCGGTGTTCACTTGGGCAGAAAGGTACTTGCCGCTGCCGAAAATGTTCGATTGGGTGATCGACGCCTGGATCGTGAATTTGTCGACAGTCGAATATCCCGCCCCCAGGAGCAGCGAGCCGGTCGGCTTCTCCTTGACCGTGAAATCGACATCGACCTGGTCCGGCACGCCTTCGACGGGCTGCGTATTGACCGTCACCTCGTCGAAGTACTGCGTGCGATCGATGCGCCGCCGAGAAAGCTGGATCTTGGAGGCGTCGTAGTAGGCCCCCTCGAGCTGGCGCAGCTCGCGCCTGATCACCTCGTCGCGGGTCTTCGAATTGCCGTGAATGTTAATGCGCCGCACGTACACGCGCCGCCCGGGATCGATCAATATGGTGAACGCTACCGTGCGCTTCTCCTTGTCGACCTGCGGCACCGCATTGGCGTTCGCGAACGCGTAGCCTTCGTTGCCCAGACGCTCCGAGATCGCCTTCGTCGACTCGGTCAGCTTCTCGCGCGAAAAGACGTCTCCGGGCTTGAGCCTGATGAGCTTCTCGAGCTCCTCGCGCGGCAGCAGCATCTGGCCGGCGAGCTTGATGTCCGATACGGTGTATTTCTCGCCCTCGCTGATATTTACCGTTATGTATATGTCGTGCTTGTCGGGGCTGATCGCAACCTGGGTCGAATCGATCTCGAAATCCAGATAGCCGCGGTTCAAATAGTAAGACCTGAGCGTCTCCAGGTCGGCGGCCAGCTTCTGCCGCGAGTACTGATCGTGCTTGGTGTACCAGGTCAGCCATCCCGGCGTACGCAGAACGAACAGCGACAGCAGCTCCTTCTCCGGAAACGCCTTGGTGCCCACGATCTTGATCGAGCGGATCTTGGCCACGTCGCCTTCGTTGATCGCGATGTTTATCGCGACACGGTTGCGCTCCAGCGGCGTGACCGTCGTCTGCACCTGCGCGTCGTATCGTCCCCGCGCCAGATACTGTCGCTTGAGCTCCTGTTCCGCGTTCTCGAGCACCGAGCGGTCGAAAATGCGGCCCTCGGCGAGCCCCTGCTCGCGCAGCACCTTCTTCAGCGCATCACTGCTTATGTCCTTGGCGCCGGAAATATCGATCTGTGCGATCGAAGGGCGCTCTTCGACGGACACGATGAGGACACCGTTTTCCTCCTGCAGCTTCACGTTCTTGAAGAAGCCGGTCGCGTACAGCGCGCGCAGCGCCTGCTGTGCCTTCTCCTCGGTCATCGTGTCACCTACCTTCACCGGAAGATAGCTGAACAGGGTGCCGGCCTCGGTGCGTTGCAGCCCCTCAAGGCGGATGTCCTTGACCACGAAGGGCCGGAAAGCCTGCGCCGCCGCGCCACTCGCCAGCGCGAGCAGGGCACAGGCGATCAGGGCCACAATGCCTTTGCGCATCGATCAGCCCGACAGCAGGCGATTGAAGTCGTTGTAGAAGGCGAAGGCCATCATGACCAGCAGCAGCGCCAGCCCCACTCGCTGTCCAAGCTCCATGGCGCGCTCGGATACCGGGCTGCCCTTTATTATTTCTACGAGATAGTACATCAGGTGTCCGCCATCGAGCAGCGGAATGGGCAGAAGATTCAGCACTCCAAGGCTGATGCTGATCAGCGCAAGGAACGTGACATAGGAGATCAGTCCGAGCTGCGCGGACTGCCCCGCGAAATCCGCGATCGTTACGGGTCCCGAGATGTGTCTCCAGGACACCTCGCCGATCAGCATCTTTCCCATGATGCGCAGGCTGAACACGGAGATGTCGACCGTCTTCTGCACGGCCTTGGACACGCTCTCGAAGAATCCGTACTGAACCCTGATCAGCAAATCGTCCGCTTGCGACGGCGGCACGTACGGCGCCGCACCGATGCGGCCGATGCGCTCGCCGTCGGACTGCACGGCTTCCGGCCGCACTTCTACTGCGCGCAGGCTTCCGCCGCGCTCGACCAGCATGCTTATGCGCTGTTCGGGCCTCGCCCTGATCGCGTTCACGAGCGCGTCCCAAGAATCGATGTGCTTGCCATCGACCTCGACGATCCGGTCGCCGGGCGCAAGCCCTGCGGCCTCGGCCGGACTGCCTGCGACCAGCTTCCCGAGCACGGGCGCGAGCGCAGGCCGGTAGAGCACGAGACCGGCGCGCGCCAGCACATCGCCCTCCAGGTCGGCGTCGGGGATACCGCGCAGATCGAGATCGAGGACCGAGAGCTTGTCGTCCCGGCCGGCGACCTCGACGCGCAATGATGCATGCTGCAGGGCCGCCTGGACGATGCGCCAGCGCACCTCCTGCCACGTACGCACAGGATCGCCGTCGATCGTCCTGATCGTGTCGCCGGCGCGAAAACCTGCGAGCGCCGCGGGCGTGCCACTGGCCGGCGCCCCGGTGATCGGGCGCGCCTCGGGCAGGCCGTGCATATACAGAGTCGCGTAGACGGCGATCGCGAACAGAAAGTTGAAGACCGGTCCTGCCGCCACGACGAGGAAGCGCTTCCCTACGCTCTTGCGATTGAACGCTCGCGCCAGCTCGTGTTCTTCGACCGGCCCCTCGCGCTCATCGAGCATCTTGACGTATCCGCCGAACGGCACCGCCGCGATCACCCATTCGGTTCCCTCCCGGCCCTTCTGCCAGCGGACGAGCGGGCGGCCGAAGCCCACCGAGAATCGAAGCACCTTGATGTCGCACAGGCGCGCGGCCAAGTAGTGCCCATACTCGTGCACGACGATCAGGATGCCGAGCGCGACGACAAATGCGACGAGGGTATGGACGAAACTCATGCCGCGCGCCCCATGACCCGCTCGACCAGCTGGGCCGCCATGCCGCGCGCGCGCGCATCCGCATCGAGCACGCCTTCGAGGTCATCGGCCGGCGTGACCGGGCAGGAATCTAGTACTCGCGAGATGACCCCCGCTATCTCCGTAAAGCGCAGGCGCCCCGAAAGAAATGCCTCGACCGCCACCTCGTTGGCGGCATTCAGCACCGCCGGAGCGCTGCCGCCCGCCCGCAAGGCGCGGTATGCGAGCTCGAGACACGGGAAGCGCCGGTGATCGGGTCGCTCGAACGAGAGCTGACCGATTTCCCCGAGATCGAGCGAACGCGCGCCGGAATCGATGCGCTCCGGAAAGCCGAGCGCGTGCGCGATCGGGATGCGCATGTCGGGATTGGAGAGCTGCGCGATCATCGAACCGTCGACGTATTCGACCAGCGAGTGCACGATGCTCTGCGGATGCACGACGACCTCGATGCGCTCGGCGGGCAGCTCGAACAGCCAGTGCGCTTCGATGACCTCCAGCCCCTTGTTCATCATCGTCGCGGAATCCACCGAGATCTTGCGCCCCATCACCCAGT
Source organism: Burkholderiales bacterium (assembly GCA_035624675.1). Classification (GTDB taxonomy): domain Bacteria; phylum Pseudomonadota; class Gammaproteobacteria; order Burkholderiales; family SG8-39; genus DAHVFK01. The sequence continues at coordinate 11,319 of DASPRB010000236.1, read as the reverse complement.
TGGGATGCGCGCAGGCCTCCTCCGGCGTCACCGCCGCGAGGCGCTCGGGCGCGACGCTGCGGAACGGACCGCCCGAGGCGGTGAGCAGGATGCGGCGCACCGCGCCGAGCGCCGGCCGTCCGCCCGGCTCCTGCGGCAGGCATTGAAATACGGCGTTGTGCTCGCTGTCGATCGGCAGGAGCATTGCACCGGCGCCGCGCGCGGCGCGCATGAACAGCCGCCCCGCCATGACCAGTGCTTCCTTGTTCGCGAGCAGCACGCGCTTGCCGGCGGACGCAGCCGCCAGCGTCGGGCCGAGCCCGGCCGCACCGACGATCGCTGCCATCACCGCGTCGCATTCCGGATCGGACGCGACCGATTTCAGGGCGCGCGCGCCAAACAGCAGTTCGCATCCCGCCTCGCGGAACCGCTCGCGCAAGCCCGCCTGCTCTTCTATGCCGGAGAGCACCGCGTAGCGCGGGCGGTGCAGACGGCACTGCTCGAGCAGCGCATCGGCCGACTTGTGCGCAGTAAGCGCGAACAGCGCATAGCGCTGCGGATGACGGCGTGCTACATCGAGCGTGCTCTTGCCCACCGAGCCGGTGGAGCCCAGCACGGTCAGGCGGAGCCTGCGCCCGTCCACGTCGGCTGCGGCGCCGATACCGCTCATATGAGAATCCAATGAAGCAATAGTGCACCCACCGGCAAAGTGGCTGTTGCGCTGTCGATCCGGTCCAGAATGCCGCCGTGTCCCGGGAGCAGCCTACCGCTGTCCTTTACGCCCGCCTGGCGCTTGAGCGCCGATTCGAACAGATCCCCGACGATGCTGACGAGGCAGAGCAGCACGGCCCCTGAGACATACGCTACCCATCCCCGCCCTTCGATGCGCGAGGCGAGCGTCGGAATCGACACAGCGCAGATGATAGCGTAGGCCGACGTCGCGAGGACGGCGCCCCATACGCCCGCCCAAGTCTTGCCCGGGCTAATGGTCGGTGCGAGCTTGCGCCGCCCGAATGCCCGCCCGGCAAAGTAGGCTGCGCTGTCGGCGAGCCACACCAGCCCAAGGAGGGCGAGCAGGTCCGCGGGCGGCAGCGCGACCGCAGCAAGGCCGGCGGGCACGAGCACCGCGATGCCCGCCGCGGCCAGCAAGGCGCGGGGCTGCGCTGCGACACCGCGCCAAAGCCAGACCGGCGCGACCACCATCCAGAACAGGCCAGCCGCGATCATCACGGCATTTGCCGCGCCGCGCGCTCCGTCTCCGGGCAGGAGCGCGAGCATCAGCGTGACGAGCAATCCCCCGACGAGCGCGCTGTAGGCGAGCGCCGCCGCCCCCGCCAGGCGGCACAGCTTGGCCCACTCGTAAGCCGCGGCGGCGATGACGAGCGTCATGAGCACTGCAAAGTGCGGCCGGGCGAGCAGGAAGTTCGCCGCCAGAAAGACCGCGAGTAGCAGAGCTGCGGTTGCAACCCGGGCGAGCAGCAAGGGGCTCAGGCGACTGCGCCCGCGGCAGGCTTGCGGCCTGCGTCCTGCGAACCTTCGGCTTCCTTGACCTGCTCGCTGGTGCGGCCGAAGCGACGTTCCCGGCGGCGATAGGAAGCGATGGCTTCGTCGAGCGCGCGCGCGTCAAAGTCGGGCCAGAGCGTATCCGTGAAGTAAAGCTCCGTGTAGGCGAGCTGCCAGAGAAGGAAATTGCTGATGCGCTGCTCGCCTCCCGTACGGATGAATAGATCGGGCTCGGGCGCGTAGTTCATCGCGAGATAGGGCGCGATGGCCGTCTCCCGGACCCCTCCCGCGAGCGCCTCCGGGTGCTCGCGCGCCAGCCGGGCAAGCGCCTGCAGTATGTCCCAGCGGCCGCCGTAATTCGCCGCCACGGTGAGCGTAAGCCCCGAATTGGCCTGCGTCAGCTCCTCGCCGCGTTCGATCAGCGCGCGGATCTTGGGGTCGAAACTGTGCGTGTCGCCGATCACCTTGAGACGTACGCGATTGCGGTGCAGCTTTTCGACCTCGTCCGTCAACGCGCCCCGGAACAGCTGCATCAGGAGCGCGACTTCCTCCGGGGGGCGCCGCCAGTTCTCCGAGCTGAATGCAAACAAGGTGAGAAAACCGACACCGCGCTGCATGCAGTTCTTCACCGTCGCGCGAACCGCTTCGACGCCGCGCTTGTGCCCGGCAAAGCGCGGCAAGTGCCGTTGCCGCGCCCAGCGTCCGTTGCCGTCCATGATGATGGCAATGTGCCGCGGTACCTCGTCGTGCGGCGGAATTTCCAGCGTGGAACTGGTCTGAGCCATGCTCGGGCCTCAAACGGCCATCAGCTCGGTTTCTTTGGCCTGCAGCAGGCTGTCGATCTCCGCGACGTGCCTGTCGGTGAGCTTCTGGATGTCATCCAGCGCGCGCCGTTCGTCGTTTTCGGAAATCTCCTTCTTCTTCAGCGCTTCCTTGAGCGCGTGCATCGCATCGCGGCGCAGGTTACGCACGGCGACGCGCGCGTTCTCCGCGTCGTGTCGCACCACCTTGATCAGCTCCTTGCGGCGCTCCTCCGTCAGGGCAGGCATCGGCACGCGGATCGTTTCCCCCATCGTGGCGGGATTCAAGCCGAGTTCCGATTCGCGGATGGCTTTTTCGACCGCGGCGACCATCTTCTTCTCGAACGGCGACACGCCGATCGTGCGGGCGTCGAGCAGGGTCACCTTGGCGATCTGATTGATCGGCGTGGGAGCCCCGTAGTAATCGACCTGAACGTGGTCGAGCAGCCCCGTATGCGCGCGGCCCGTGCGCACCTTGGTCAGATCGGCCTTGTAGGCATCGATGCTCTTGCGCATCTTCTGCTCGGTGCCTTTCTTCAGTTCCGCGATCATCACGCTCTCCTATGCACGTTCAGACGTGGACCAGCGTGCCCTCGTCCTCGCCCAGGACCACGCGTCGCAGGGCGTCCTTCTTGAAGATGCTGAACACATTGATGGGCAGCTTCTGGTCCCGGCAAAGCGTCAGGGCGGTAGCGTCCATCACCTTGAGGTTCCGGCCGATCGCCTCGTCGAAGCTTATCCGCGCGTAGCGTTTCGCAGAGCGGTCGGTCAGCGGATCCGCCGTATAGACGCCGTCCACCTTGGTCGCCTTAAGCACGATCTCCGCGCCTACCTCGCTGCCGCGCAACGCCGCCGCCGTGTCGGTGGTGAAAAACGGGTTCCCGGTGCCCGCCGCGAAGATCACGATCTTGCCCTCTTCGAGGTAGCGAATCGCCTTTCCGCGAATGTAAGGCTCCACGATCTGCTCGATGTTGAGCGCCGACTGGACCCTGCTCGTCACCCCGGCGCGCCGCATCGCGTCCTGCAGCGCCAGTGCGTTCATCACGGTCGCCAGCATCCCCATGTAGTCAGCGGTCGCACGATCCATGCCGCTCGCGCCGGGCGCAACGCCGCGGAAGATGTTTCCGCCGCCGATCACGACGCCGATCTCGACGCCCATGCGCCCGACTTGCGCGATTTCCGCGACGATCTCGCCGATCGTCTGCCTGTTGATGCCGTAAGGATCCTCGCCCATCAGCGCCTCGCCCGAGAGCTTGAGCAGGATGCGCTTGTACTTGGGGGTCAAGACGGCCTCCGCAAGTTCAGAATTCGGTCAACGTGCCAGGCCTGCCTGGGCCATGACCTCCGCGGCGAAATCGCTCGACTTGCGCTCGATTCCCTCGCCGACGACGAGGTACCGGTAGCCGAGAATCTTCGCCTTCCTGCTCGCGACCATCTTCTCGATGGTCTGCTTGTCGTCCCTCACGAACGGCTGACCGAGCAGGGATATCTCGCCCAGAAACTTGTTGACGCCGCCTTCGACCATTTTGGCGACGATGTCGGCTGGTTTGCCGGACTCCTTCGCCCGAGCGGTCAGGATGTCGCGCTCGCGCGCCACCACTTCTGCCGGCACGTCGGTCTTCGTCAGGTACTGCGGCTTGGCGAAGGCGATATGCATCGCCAGGTCCTTGCCGACTTCCTGGGGCCCGTCGTACTCGACCAGCACGCCGATCTTCGCTCCATGCAGGTAGACCGCCAGCTGGGCCGCCGTTGCGATGCGCTCGAAGCGCCGGATGGAGATGTTCTCGCCGATCTTCTGTACGAGCTTTTGCCGCCTGTCCTCTACCGTGCTCCCCTCGAGGGCGCGACGGGAAAGCTCCGCCGGATCCGCTGGCGAAGTCGTCGCCACCAGCTCGGCCAGGGCACGCGCGAAGGCCAGGAAATCCTCGTTCTTCGCGACGAAGTCCGTCTCGCAATTGATCTCGACCAGCGCGCCGAGCTTCGCATCCGGAGACAGGTACGCGCCGACCACGCCCTCTGCTGCGACGCGGCCTGCGGCCTTGCTCGCCTTCGCCCCGCTCTTTATGCGCAGCAGCTCCTCCGCCTTGCGCAGATCGCCGCCGGCCTCGGACAAGGCCTTCTTGCACTCCATCATTCCGAGCCCGGTCATCTCACGTAGCTCCTTGACCAGGCCCGCGCTAATTTCCGTCATCGCCTACCGCTCCTTGCCGCAAGTTCAAAAAAAGGGGCGCGCGGCCCCTTTTCCCCGATCGCATGCGCCGGCTATGCGCGCTCAGTCCTCGCCTTCCCGCTCGTCCTCGACTTCGACGAACTCGTCTCGCGTGGCGGCGACGACTTCCTCCACGGACTGGGTACGGCCCTCCAGCACGGCGTCAGCGATTCCGCGCGCGTACAGACGAATCGCGCGGCTGGAATCGTCGTTGCCCGGGATCACGTGCGAAATCCCTTCGGGTGAATGGTTGGTGTCGACGACGCCTACCACCGGGATGCCGAGCTTCACGGCTTCTGCGACCGCGCCTTTCTGATAGCCGACGTCGATGATGAACAGCGCATCCGGCAGGCTCGCGAGCTCCTTGATGCCGCCCAGCGAGCGATTCAGCTTGTCCAGCTCGCGCTGCAGGCCGAGCGCCTCTTTCTTCGACATGCGCTCGAACGTGCCGTCCTGCGACATCTGCTCCATTTCCTTGAGCCGCTTGATCGACTGCTTGACGGTCTTGAAGTTGGTCAGCATCCCGCCGAGCCAGCGATGATCCACGAAAGGCATGCCGCAGCGTTGCGCTTCCTCGCGCATGATCTCCCTCGCCTGACGCTTGGTGCCGACGAACAGCAAGCTGCCCTTGTTTGCGGCGAGCTGGCGCACGTATTTCACGGCGTCCTGATACATCGCCAGCGTCTTTTCGAGGTTGATAATGTGGATCTTGTTGCGATGTCCGAAAATGAACGGCGCCATCTTCGGATTCCAGTAGCGGGTCTGATGTCCGAAATGGACACCCGCCTCCAGCATTTGACGCATCGTTACCGACACAATAGCCACTCCTTTAGGGTTGATCACTGCCGCCGGGCCGAGCCGACGACTCGGCGTGGCGTAGAGTGTCGGGCAGACCGCCCTCTTCTCAAGCGCCGACGCCAAGCACCCTAATCCGCCCGGCGGGAAATTTGGCCTGCAAGCAAGACATGCTCCCGCTTCCAAGCCAGCCTAAAATACTAGCATAATCAGGCATGAGGCCTCAACCAGGATTCATGGCAGTCACCATCAAGACACCCGAGGAAATCGCGAGCATGCGCATCGCGGGCAGGCTGGCCGCCGAGGTCCTCGATTTCATCACCCCGCACGTGCGCGGAGGGGTGACCACGGGCGAACTCGACCGTCTGTGCCACGACTACATCGTCAACGTACAGGACTCGATTCCCGCGCCGCTCAATTACGCACCGCCGGGCTACAAACCGTTCCCGAAGTCCGTCTGCACCTCCGTCAATCACCAGGTATGCCACGGGATCCCGGGCGACCGAGTGCTTAAGAACGGCGACATCCTGAATATCGATGTCACGGTTATCAAGAGCGGCTTCCACGGCGATTCCAGCCGCATGTTCGCCGTGGGCGAGCCAAGCGTTCAGGCGCGCAGGCTGATGCACATCACCTACGAATGCATGTGGAAAGGCATCACGCAGGTCCGCCCGGGGGCGCGACTCGGGGACGTCGGCGCCGTGATTCAGGCGCATGCCGAGCAGCACGGCTATTCGGTCGTGCGGGAATTCTGCGGGCACGGTATCGGACGCAAGTTTCATGAAGAGCCCCAGGTGCTGCACTATGGCAAGCCCGGCACGGGCCTGGTGCTTGAACCGGGCATGACCTTCACGGTCGAGCCGATGATCAACGCCGGCAAGGCGGGGATCCGCGAACTGGCGGACGGTTGGACCATCGTCACCAAGGATCACAGCCTGTCGGCGCAGTGGGAGCACACGATTCTGGTCACGCAAGAGGGCTACGAAGTGCTGACGGTGTCGGCGAACACTCCGCCCGCGCCGGATTTCGCGCACTAGCCGATGAGCGCCGTATTGCCCGCGCCCGGCGCGACAGGCGGTCCGATGCGCGCGGCGCTCCAGTCGGCGCGCAACGGCTTGCGCGAGTCCTACCGGCGGCATCCCGATCCGCGCGCTCTTCTGCGTGGCCATGCGCGCGTCGTCGACGGGTTCATCAGATCGATCTGGCGCGCCCTGCGTCCCTCGCGGCGCGCTGCGCTCGTGGCGACCGGCGGCTACGGACGCGGCGAGCTGTATCCCTATTCCGATATCGATATCCTGGTGCTGCTGGAAGCAGAGCCGTCTCATGACGAGCGCGCGCGGCTCGAGCGCCTCATCGGCGAGCTATGGGACGTGGGGCTAGATGTGGGGCACGGCGTGCGCACAGTGGAAGATTGCGTGACCGCGGCGCGCGCCGACATCACGATCCGCACTACGCTGCTCGAGGCCCGTTTCCTCGCCGGCAGTCGCGCACTGTTCAAGCGCCTGGAGTCCGCTCTCGCGCAGGACATGGACCCGGCCGCTTTCTACAAAGCGAAGAGGCTGGAGCAGGAGCAGCGCTACGCGAAGCACCAGGACACCCCCTACGCGCTGGAGCCCAATCTGAAGGAAGCGCCCGGGGGACTGCGCGATCTGCAGGGCATCCAGTGGATCGCGCGCGCCTGTGGCATCGGCAGGCGCTGGCGCGACCTCGAGAATTCCGGCCTGATCGAGCATGGCGAGGCGCTGCAGCTCGCGCGGCACGAGAGGCTGCTACAGGATCTGCGCATCCGGCTGCACTATCTCGCGGGCCGACGCGAGGACCGGATCGTGTTCGACTTGCAGACCGCCCTCGCCGAGCAGCTCGGCTATCGGGACACGCCTCACCGCCGCCAGAGCGAGGCGATGATGCAGCGCTACTATCGCACCGCGAAGGCCATCACGCAGCTGAACACGACCCTGCTGCAGAACCTCGGCGCGCGCCTGTTTCCCAAGTCCGACATTCCGCCGTACGCGCTGAACGAGCGATTCGTCGTGCGCGGCGAATTGCTCGAAGCGAAGGACGAGGGCGTTTTCGAGCGTGAGCCGCGCGCGGTGCTCGAGTGCTTCCTGCTCATGCAGCAGCACCCGGAGCTGCAGGGCGTCACTGCGCAGACGCTGCGCGCTCTGTGGCGCGGCCGGCGTTTCGTCGACGCGCGCTTCAGGCGCGACCCCGTCGCGCGCCTGATGTTCGTCCAGCTGCTACAGCAGTCGCGCGGGATCGTGCATGAATTTCGGCGCATGAATCAGTACGGCATTCTCGGGCGCTACCTGCCCGAGTTCGGACGCATCGTCGGGCAGATGCAGCACGATCTGTTTCATGTCTACACCGTCGACCAGCACATTCTCATGGTGCTGCGCAACCTGCGCCGCTTTACGATGCCCGAGTTCGCTCACGAGTTTCCCTTGTGCACGCAGCTGATGAGCGGCTTCGAGCGCCGCTGGCTGTTGTACGTCGCCGCGCTGTACCACGACATCGCCAAAGGCCGCGGCGGCGACCATTCGGAGCTCGGCAAGAAGGATGTACGCGCATTCTGCCGCCGGCATGCGCTGGCGCCGGAGGATGCCCGGCTGGCGGAGTTTCTGGTCGAGCACCACCTGGCGATGTCGAGCGTCGCGCAGAAGCAGGACGTGCACGACCCGGCGGTCGTGCACGCCTTCGCGCAGAAAGTCGGCAGCGAACGAAATCTAGTGGCGCTGTACCTGCTGACGGTCGCCGATATCCGCGGCACGAGCCCCAAGGTCTGGAACGCATGGAAGGCGAAGCTGCTGGAGGACCTGTTCCGCGCGACGCGCCGCGTTCTGACCGGCGAGACCCTGCAGCTCGACGCGGCCCTCGCGGAGAAGCAGGCCGAAGCGCTGCGGCTGCTGCGCCTGTACGCGCTGTCCGAGAGCGTGAAGGATCGGCTCTGGGCGCAGCTCGATACGATGTATTTCCTGCGCCACGATCCGCAGGAGATCGCCTGGCAGACGCGCAACCTGCACTACCGCGTCGACAGCGCCAAGCCCGTGGTGCGCGCGCGCCTGGCGCCGTTCGGCGAAGGTCTGCAGGTGATGATCTACTGCCCCGATCGCGAGGCGCTCTTCGCCCGCATCTGCGGCTACTTCGACCGCAGCAATTTCGACATCGTCGAAGCCAAGATCCACACCACCAAGCACGGATACGCTCTGGACAGCTTCTCCGTGATGGGCGAGGGTCAGGGCGTTCACTACCGCGACATGATGAGCCAAATCGAGAAGGAGCTCGCCGAGGAACTCGAATCCCAGGCGCCGCTCGGGCCGCCGCGCAGCGGCCGCGTCTCGCGCCGCGTCAGGCATTTCCCGATCTCGCCAACGGTCGACATCCGGCCCGACGAGCGCGGCACCTATCACGTGCTGTCGATCGTAGCGAGCGACCGGCCGGGACTTCTGTACCGCGTCGCGCGCACGCTCAGTACCTACCGCGTCAACCTGCACAGCGCGAAGATCAACACGCTCGGCGATAGGGCGGAGGACGTCTTCCTGGTTTCCGGCCAGGCGCTTGCGGACGCGAAAACGGTGCTGCGCCTGGAGCAGAACCTGCTGCAGGATCTGCAGCTCTAGCCGGTGCTCAGTCCTCGGGGGTCAGGCCGCCTTCGGGGAACAGCACGTCGACGAACCCGAACTTGGTGAAATCCCGGATGCGCATCGGGTAGAGAATCCCGTCCAGATGGTCGCACTCGTGCTGCACCACCCGGGCGTGGAACCCCTGCACGACGCGCTCGAAGGTGCGCCCCTGCTCGTCGTAGCCCGAGTAGCGCAAGTGGCGCACGCGCGGCACGAGCCCGCGCATACCAGGCACCGAGAGGCATCCTTCCCAGCCGTCTTCCAGCTCGTCGGACAACGGGGTGATCACCGGGTTGATCAGCACGGTGTCCGGCACTTCCTCTGCGTCCGGATAGCGCGGGTTGCCGCGCAGGCCGAAGATCACGACCCTTAGGTCGACCCCGATCTGCGGCGCGGCGAGTCCGGCGCCGTTCAAATGCGCCATGGTGTCGCGCATGTCCGCCAGCAGGTCCGACAGCTGCGGCGTGCCGAAGCGCTCCACGGGCCGCGCGACCGAGAGCAGGCGCGGATCGCCCATCCTGAGCACCGGGCGGATCATGCTGCGACCAGCGCCCCGATAATCTTGCGCACCCGACCCATCGCCTCGTTCAGCACGACCTCGATGCGCTCGAGTGACACGCTGCGCGCGCTGTCGCCCCGCCCCGCGGCGTAGTTGGCAACCACCGCGATCGCTGCATAGGCCAGGCCCAGCTCGCGCGCGAGCACGGCCTCGGGCATGCCGGTCATGCCGACCATGTGCGCGCCGTCGCGCTCCATGCGGTTGATCTCGGCGGCGGTTTCCAGCCGCGGACCCTGTGTCGCGCCGTACACGCCCCCGTCGGCGATCGGCTCACCGCAGGTCTGCGCGGCGCGTCGGATGCGCTCGCGCGTCGCCGCGGTATACGGTTCGGTGAAATCGATATGCGTGACGGGCGCATCCGCGCCCTCGAAGTAGGTGGCGCCCCGCCCCCAGGTGTAGTCGATGATCTGGTCGGGAAGGACGAGCGTCCCCGGCCCGAGATCTGCGCGGATGCCGCCCACCGAGGCGACCGATACGACTTCACGCACGCCGTGTTCCTTCAGCGCCCAGAGGTTGGCGCGATAGTTCACCTCGTGCGGCGCAAACGTGTGCCCGTAGCCGTGGCGCGCGAGAAAGACGACCTCGCTGCCGCTCAGGCGCCCGACGGTGAGGGGTCCGGAGGGCTCGCCATAGGGGGTGCGCGCCGCCTTGCGCGCGGACGCTTCCAGGTTCGCCAGCCGCGACAGGCCGCTGCCTCCGATGATGCCGATCACGCGCCTTCCTTCATGGCACGGATTTCGGGCAGATTGCGCCAGTAGCCCCGGGCGTCCATGCCGCAGCCGAACACGAAACGGTCGGCGATGTGCAGCCCGACGAAGTCCGCGCGAATCGGCTTGGCGCGCCCGAGCGCCTTGTCGACCAGTACGGCGCACAGGAATGTCGCCGCACCCTGCGCGAGCAGGCGTTCGCGGATCGCGTGCATCGTCTGGCCGCCGTCCAGAATGTCGTCCAGCACGAGCACCGTGCGGCCGCGCACGCTGTCGGTGGGTGCGACGCGCCAGTCCACGTGTCCGCCGGTCGTCTCGGCGCCGTAGCGCGTCACGTGGATGTACTCGAAGTCCAGCGGAAAGCGCAGCAGCGGCAGCAACTGTCCGGCGAACACCACCGCCCCGCCCATGACTGCGAGGACCAGCGGATAGGTCGTGGCGAGCCGCGATTCGATCTCGCCCGCCAGCCGGCGCAGCGCCGCCTGCACTTCTTCGGCGCCGGACACCAGCTCCGAGCTCTCAAGGAAGTCCCAGGCCGCCGCGGCGTCGGGCATTCTCAGTACGTGAACGTGACGACGTCGTCGTCCATCGCCTGCGAGATCACGTAGGCGCCGCCGACGGTCTCCTCGATTTCCGGGATCAGGTCTTCGCCCCACAGCTCCAGCGTCGGAGTACAGACCTTGAATTTCACGCCCGCCTCGTGCGCATCCTTGATGAAGTCGTAGACGCTCTTGGGCGAACCTTCCTTGACGTGCAGCTTTTCGGCCACGCCTTTCACCGCGAGCTCGCCTGCACGGCCGGTGAGGATCACTTCGACCTCGTATTCCATCGCCGCCGCAACGGTCGCCTGGAAGAACGGCGCCCCGAGCTCGGCCCCGTTCCTCGGGTCCGTATTCACCATGACGATCATCAGCTTGTCTGCCATCCGGTATCTCCCGCGCGTATATTAGCGAACTCTAAAATGCGCAAGTATAAGGCCTAGCCCTTCCGCTCCGCGAGATAACGGGCGAATTCGCGCCCGATCTCCGGGTGCCGCAGTCCGAACTCCACCGAAGCCTTCAGGTAGCCGAGCTTCGAGCCGCAATCGTAACGCCTGCCGGGAAGTTTCATAGCCATCACCCGCTCCTCGGCGAGCAGCGCCGCGATC
>DASPRB010000181.1:0-5414 GCA_035624675.1 Burkholderiales bacterium | reverse complement strand
CGCGACCACGTTCTTCACGACCGAAGAAGTGATTGAAAAAGACCTTGATGCCGCTCTCGATGCGACCGGAACGGTGGAGGGCTTCGAGCTGGCGCTCGAGCTCACGCGGCGCGGCGGGCGCACGGTGACGGTCAGCCTGCCCGACGCGCAGCGCAAGTTTTCCTTCCCGCTCGCGCGCCTGGTCGCCGAGGCGCGCACGATCGCAGGCAGTTACATCGGCTCCTGCCTGCCGAGCCGCGACATTCCCGCGTTCGTGAGCCTATATCGCCAGGGCCGCCTGCCGGTGGACCGGCTGGTGACGCGCACTTTCGCGCTCGAGGGCATCAACGAGGCGATGGACGAGCTCGCGGAAGCGCGCGCGCTGCGCCAGGTCATCGTGTTCTGACCCGGACTACTCGAGCTCTTCCCAGGATTCGGCGCTCGCGCCGGCGAGCGCGCGTACGCGCTCCTCGTCCGCGGCAAATTCGGCGGCCGGCCCGCTGTAGACGACGCCGCCGTTGTCCAGCACATACGCGCGGTCGGCGATCTCGACCGCGGCGCGCACGTTCTGCTCCACCAGCAGCACTGACATGCCTTCCTTGCGCGTGGCAACCACGACCTTGAATACGTCCTGCACGATGATGGGCGCCAGGCCCTGCGAGGGTTCGTCGAGCAACAGCAGCTTGGGATTGAGGATCAGTGCGCGGGCGATTGCCAGCATCTCCTGCTCGCCGCCGGAGAGCTGGCGCCCCTTGTTGTTCCTGCGCTCCTGCAGGCGCGGAAAGAGCTCGTAGACGCGGGCGATCGTCCACGGTCCGGCGCGCTCTACCGGAACCTTCAGATTCTCGTCCACGGTCAGGTTGGCAAAGATGCGCCGACCTTCGGGCACGAAGCCCACGCCGAGGCCGGCGATGCGATAGGCCGGCCAGTCCGTCGTGGCGTGGCCGAAGACGCGTACGACGCCTTCGCGAGCATGCGTCAGCCCCATCAAGCTGCGCAGCGTCGTCGACTTACCCGCGCCGTTGCGGCCGAGCAGGGCCACAATTTCGCCCTCCCGCACCTCGAGGCTCACCCCGTGCAGGATGTGGCTTTTTCCGTAGAACGTGTGCAGCGCTTCGGCTTCGAGCACCTTCATGCCGCTTTCCCCAGGTAAGCCGCCTGGACGCGCTCGTCCGCCGCGATTTCGTCGGGGGTGCCTTCGGCGAGCACGGAGCCCTCGGCCAAGACCATGATGCGGTCCGCGAGGTGGAAGATCACGCGCATGTCGTGCTCGATCAGGACGATCGTCAGCCGCTGGTCCTTGTGTAGTCGGCGGATCAGCTTGGTGATGTCGTAGGTCTCCTGGTCGCCCATGCCGGCGGTTGGCTCGTCGAGCAGCAGCAAGCGTGGCTTGAGCGCGAGCGACATCATGATCTCGGTCGCGCGCTGATCGCCGTGCGAGAGCTCGCCCACCAGCCTGTCCGCTTTGTCGGTCAGTCCACCCATGTCCATCAGCTCGGACACGCGCGCCGCCATCTCCTGGGAGGTATCGCGCGACATCCACGGACGCAGCCGGTAGCCCGCCGCGCCTTCCACGGGGATGCGCAGATTCTCGCGCACCGTGAGCTCCGGGAATATTTCGGTGATCTGGAAGGTGCGCGCAATTCCACGCCATACGCGCCGCGCCGGCAACAGCTTCGTAATATCCTCGCCGTCGAAAACGATGCGACCGGAAGACGGCGTGAGCATTCCGCTGATCAGGTTGAAGAAGGTGGTCTTGCCAGCGCCGTTTGGGCCGATCACAGCCCGAAGTTCGCCCGGCTCGACCGTCATCGATACCTTGCCCACGGCGATCAGACTGCCGAAGCTGCGCGAAACGCTGTCGACCTGCAGCAGACTCACGAGGTCGCCTTTCGCCCGATGATTCCCAGCACGCCGCGCGGAAAGAACAGCACGATCAGCACGAAGAACACGCCGATAACGGACTCCCAGTTCTCGGTCATGCTCGAGACGTAGTCCTGCAGCACGACGAATATCACCGCGCCCACCAGCGGACCCCAGAACGAGCGCATTCCCCCGAGCACCGCCATGATCACGAAGTTGCCCGAGAGGTCCCAGCGCAGCGCGCGCGGATCGACGAAATTGTTCAGGAGCGCGTAGAGCGTGCCCGCAACGCTCACGAAGAAGCACGAGATCACAAACGAAATCCAGATGTGGCGCTCGATCGGAATCCCGAGGAAGCGCGCGCGGCGCTCGTTCTCCCTGATCGCCAGAAGCGTGCGCCCGAATGGCGAGCGCAGCAGCAGCATCATCAGTGCCACCGAGATCGCGAAGAAGAACAGGATGAAGTAATAGAACAGCTCGGGATTGTGGAGGATGTCGAGCTTGGTCACGCCTAGATTGACCGGCACGCGGTACCAGTTGGTCAGCCCGTCGTCACCGCCCGTTACGTCGTTCCAACGGAAGGTGATGAAGTAGAACACCTGCCCGAAGGCGATCGTCACCATGGCGAAATACACGCCGCGCAGCTTGACGATCATGGCGCCGATGATAGCGGCGGCGGCCGTGCCGACCAGAATGCCCACCAGGATGGCCAGCGGCGTGTTGGGGACCAGGTATTTGATGGTCATCGCAGTACCGTAGGCGCCGAGGCCGAAATAGGCGGCGTGGCCGAACGACAGCACGCCCGTGAAGCCGAGCAGGAAATTGAGCGCCATGGCGGCGAGCGCCATCACCAGCACGCGGCTGCCGAGCTCCGTATAGCCGCCGACCCAATGCAGCCAGACGGGTGCGGTGAGCAGCAGCAGCCAGACGATGGCGTTCGCGGCCTGCTTGTTGATCTGACCCACTTAGAACCTCCCCTCTTCGCCCAGCAGGCCGCGCGGGCGGACCAGCAATACGACGCCCATCATGATGTAGATCACCGCCTCCGAGGCCGACGGGAAGAACGTGGCGGTGAGCCCGGAGGCGACGCCGATCAGGAGACCGCCCAAGAGCGTGCCGGGCAGACTGCCGAGGCCGCCGACGATGATCGTGACGAAGCTCGGCATGATGAGCGAGGACCCGATCGTCGGCGACAAGCCGAGCATGCCGGCCGCGAGCACGCCCGCGAGGCCGGCAAGGTAGATGCCGATGCCGAAATTGAGCGTGCGCAAAACGCGCTCGTTGACCCCGAGGACCGACACGGTCTCCAGATCGAGGGTTCCGGCGCGAATACGCATACCGAGGCGAGTGCGATTCAGGATCAGGAACAGCGCCGCCACCGCAACGCCGACCAGAATCATCATGAACACCCGGTAGCCGGTGAGGAAGAAATACTGGGTGCTCAAGGGTTGCATGAGCCAGTCCGGCACCTGGTAGGGCACGCTTTGGGCGCCCCAGATGAACCGCGTGCCGTCTTCGAAAATGTAGGCGAGGCCGAAGGTCAGCAGGAGGCTGTAAAGCGCATCTCGCCCGTAGAGGCGGCGAATCAGCACGCGCTCGACGATCAGGCCGATGAAGGCGGTCAAGAAGGGTGCGATCAGCAGGGCGGCCCAGAAACCGACGAAGGGCATAAGTACATAAGCGAGATAGCCGCCGACTGCGAGAAAGCCGCCGTGCGCGAAGTTGATGACACCGGACAGGTTCAGAATCAACGAAAGACCGAGGGCCATAAGCGCGTAGAACGCGCCGATGATCAGGCCGTTGAAAACGTTGAACAGTATTAGTTGCGTCATTCAGATTTAGCGTCCTAAGGGCGCAATGTTCCGCAAAAGACCATCCCGGCACGCAACGCACGCCCGGGATCCGCTTCCCATCGGCGAGATTATCCGATTTCCGAGGCGCTCGCGCCCAAGCGTCGGTGCCGGCCTCGAGTGGCCGGGCGTCGCGCACGAAGCGCGACGCCCGTGGGCTCGTTCCGTTAGGCCGGGTCGCCCCTCATGACGGCCAGGTCATCTTGCAGCCGGTGTCTTCGAGCGTCCCGGAGATGTCGGTCCCCTTGACGACGTCCGTCACCTTGAACAGATCGTCCGGCGCGCTGCCGTGCGACTGCGCATGGCCGACATAGAGGTCGCCGATAAGCTGGTTCTGTCCGGCGCGGTAGAACGCGCCGTTCGGCATGAGCGCCACTTCGGGCGGCAGATGGTAGCCCTGGAGGAACTTGGCCATCTTGACCGCTTCGAGAGACTTCGCGCCGTTCGCCGCGAGCGCGCAGGTCCAGGTCGAGGCGTAGCCGAACCAAGTGCGCGCCGTGGGCACGCGGCCGGACATCTTCTTGATGTCTGCGACGAACTTGTCGACGTGCGGCACGCCCGGCTGCTTCCAGTACCACTCAAACACCCACGTGCCGATGCGCGCCTCGGGCGGCAGGCCCTCCTGCGGTTCGAGCTCACCCTGGGCACCCGCGAGATGGAAGCGCTTTTCGAGGCCGAACTGGACCGCTTGCTTGAGCGCATTCACCTGGTCGTCGCCTTGCACCAGAAAGATGATCACGTCCGGCTTCGCCGCCTGGGCCGAGATCAGGTAGGAGGAGAAGTCGGTCGTGCCGAGCGGCGTCAATGCCCCACCTACCCGAACCCCGCCGAGCTTCGAGGCCGCCTTGATCATGCCCGCCTCGAGCGTATGGCCGAAGGCGTAGTCGGGCGTAATGTAGTACCACTTCTTGCCGAAGTCCCGGATCAGGGTGCCAGCAACCGCGTTCGCTTCCGTCTGGGTCGGGTTGCAGACACGGAACACGTTCCAGTGGCAGGTCTCTCCGGTGATCGCGTCCGTATGGCCGCCCGGATCGATCATGAACACGCCTTTCTCGTAGGCGACCGCGGCCATGGCGAGTGCTAGCGCAGAGTTGATGTTGCCGATCAGGAAGTTGACCTGGTCGCGATCGATCAGCTTGCGCGCCTTCTGCACGGTCGTCCCTGCGTCACCGCTGGTCGAGTCTTCGACCAGGAGTTCGGCCTTGCGCCCGAGAATGCCTCCCTTGGCGTTGATCTGTTCGATTGCAAGTTGGCAACCGTACAGCTCGTTCTTGCCGAGTGCGGCATAGGTACCCGTCAGCGGATTGTCCAACCCCAACTTCACCGGCACCTCGCCGCGCGCCTTGATGATGAATGGCGGCACCAGCTGGAGGGCGCCGGCGGTCGCCGCGGCCTTGAGGACCGTGCGGCGGTTTACCTTCTTGCTGGAAGAATCCTGGAATGTCATTTTACTCTCCTCGGTTCGGTCTCGCGTGGTAGGAGTCGATGCCCACGGGCGGCTCGGCTCTTTCTATGGAAGCGGTGCGGCAGCGAACTCAAATGCGAGTCCACGCACCGTCATGGCTTCGACCGGCCGGAGTCTAACGACATTGATAGCACCGCACCTTGCCAAATCCTGACGCGAGTTGCCCCAACATGTAGGATTGCTGCAAGATCGTCTGTCGCGCGGCCGCTACTACACCGACACAACACGGGGAACCCGATGGGCGTACATCTGCACTC
>DASPRB010000149.1:0-19543 GCA_035624675.1 Burkholderiales bacterium | reverse complement strand
CGCGACGATCGCCTTGGCGTCCTTGTCCGCCGGCACCTCGGCGATGAAGGCGCGGTCGATCTTCAGCTTGTCCACCGGGAAGCGCTTCAGGTAGGCGAGACTCGAGTAGCCGGTGCCGAAGTCGTCGATCGCGATGCTCACGCCGAGCTTCTTCAGCTTGCCGAGGGTGGCCAGGGCGACATCGGTCTGCTGCATCGCGGTGGTCTCCGTGATCTCGAGCTCGAGCAGGCGCGCAGGCAGCCCGGACTCGGTGAGCACCGAGGAGATCGTATCCACCAGATGCGGGTCGTTGAACTGGCGCGGCGAGAGATTGACCGACACCGGCAGGCCGCGGTCGACGCCGATGAAGGTGGCCCAGCGGCAGGCTTCGCGCAGCACCCACTCGCCGATCTTGAGGATGAGCCCCGTGTCCTCGGCGAGCTGGATGAATTCCGCGGGCGACACCAGGCCGCGCGACGGATGCTGCCAGCGCACCAGCGCCTCGTGCGCGGCCACGTGCCCGCCGCCCAGCTCGATGATCGGCTGGTAGTACACGCGCAGCTCGCCCTTCTGGATCGCGCGCCGCAGGTCGTTCTCCAGCGCGAGGCGGCGCGACGCCGACAGGTTCATCTGGTCGGTGAAGAACTGGTAGTTCGCGCGCCCCATCTCCTTGGCGTGGTACATCGCGGCGTCGGCGTTGCGGATCAGCGTCTCGGCGTCGCGGCCGTCGTCCGGGAATACGCTGATGCCGATCGAGGGCGTGACGTGCAGCTCGCGTCCCTCGATGTCGATCGGCATCGAGAGCTGCTCGATCACCTTCTGCGCGACGTTGGCCACGTCGGTCGAGCGCTTGCTCTCGGGCAGCACGACCACGAACTCGTCGCCGCCGATGCGGCAGATGGTGTCGCCGACGCGCAGCTGCGCGACCAGGCGCCGCGCAACCTCCTTGAGCAGCTGGTCGCCCACCGCGTGCCCGAGCGAGTCGTTGATGTTCTTGAAGCGGTCGAGGTCGACGAACATCACCGCGGTCTGCTTGCGATTGCGATAGCTGAGCGCGAGCGCCTGGGTGAGACGGTCTTCGAGCAGGCGCCGGTTGGGCAAGCCCGTGAGCGCGTCGTGGTCGGCGAGGTGCTGCGCGCGCTTCTCGGCCTGCTTGCGCTCGCCGATCTCGCCCTCGAGCCGCTCGTTGGCGGACTTCAGCTCCGCGGTGCGCTCCGTCACGGCGCGCTCCAGGGCATCGCGCGACGCTTCCAGAGCCTCGCGCGACTCGCGCTCTGCCGTGATGTCGTCGTAGATCCAGATCGCGCCTTCCTCGGGGCGCGCCGTATCGATCGCCCTGCCGACCACCTTGCACCACAGCGAGCTGCCGTCCTTGCGCTTCAGGCGCCGCTCGTCCGCGAACGCGCGACCGGCGCGCAGCTCGCCGTAGACGCGCCCGCCGACGTCCGCGTATTCCTCGTCGCTCAGGAACAGTACCGACGACGGCTGGCCGACCAGCTCCCCCGGCCCGTAGCCGAACATCTCCTCCAGGCGCGGGTTGCAACGCTGGTACACGCGCTGCCGGATGAACGAGATGCCGACCGTCGCGTTGTCGAGAATCAGCTCCTGCTCCGCGAGCGCGCGACGGACGCGCTCCTCGGCCTCGTGCCGCTCGGTCGCGTCCTCGATGATCCAGATCCATTCCTGCTGCTCGCCTGCGCCCGAGTCGATGCGCCGCCCGACGCTGTGCGCGTAGAAGGTGCTGCCGTCGGCGCGGCGGAAGAAGCACTCCTCCTCGTAGGTCTCGCCCGGCGCGGTGCCCTCGTAGGCGGCCCGGTTGATCGATTTCCACTCCTCGGCGTCGGCGAACAACACCTCCGTCGAGCGGCCGATCAGGTCGCCCGGCGCGCGGGCGGTCATTTCCTCGAGGCGGCGGTTGCAGCGCTGGATGACGCGGTCGCGCACGAAGGCGATGCCGACGGTCGCATTGTCGAGGATCAGCTGCTGGTCCTCCGTCAGGCGCCGCATCGCCTCGTCGGCGCGCTTCTGCTCGGTGATGTCCTCGAACAGCCAGACGTAGCCCTTGTCGGGGTTGCCCGCCTCGACCGCGCGGCCCGAGAGCCTGCACCAGAAGCCGGATCCGTCCATCCGCCGCAGGAACTGCTCGCGCTGGTGCGGTTGCCCCTCGTCCAGCTCGCCATACGCCGAAGCGCGCGCCTCGAACTCTTCGTCGGTAAAGTACAGCACCCGCATCGACGCGTTCTGCGCGTCGCCGGCTCCGAAGCCGAACAGCTCCTCGAAGCGCCGGTTACAGCGCTGCAGGCGCCGGTCGCGCACGAAGGCGATGCCCGCCACCACGTTGTTGAGCAGCGCCTGCTGCTCGGCGAGCAGGCGCGCGAGATCCTCCTCGGCGCGCAGCTGCTCGGTGATGTCCTCGACCGTCCACACCGAGCCGCGTTCCGGATAGCGCGGGTCGACCGCCCGGCCCTCGGTGCGGACCCAGAACGTGCCGCCGTCGTCGCGCCGGCGCATCTCGATGCGCCGCGAAGTGTGCCCCTTGGCGAGCTGCTCGTAGGCCGCCTGGGCCTCCGCAAAGGCGCGCTCGTCCGCGTACAGCACGCCGACGGGCTGGCCGACCAGCGCGCCCGACTCGCAGCCGTACATCTCTTCGTAGCGCCGGTTGCAGCGCACGACGCGCCGCTCCTTGATGAACACGATGCCGACCGACGCGGTGCCGAGGATCGCCTCCTGCTCGCGCAGCAGACGATTCATCTCGTCGCTCTGGCGCTTGCGCTCGGTGATGTCCTCGACGATCCAGATCGTCCCCTGCTGCGTGACCGTGGTGTCGATCGCCTTCGCGATGACGCGCGCGAGGAAGGTCGAGCCGTCCTTGCGCCGCATCTCCCACTCGATGTCGAGCTGCTTGCCCGAGGTGAGGATCGGGATCGCGATCTGACCGAGCGCGGTGTAGCTCTCGTGCGAGGGATAGACGGCTTCGCCGGACTGGCCGATCAGCTCCTCCGGCCCCCAGCCGAACATCTCCTCGAACTTCGGGTTGCACAGGAAGAACTTGCGGTCGCGGGTGAACGCGATGCCGATCGAGGCGTTGGCGAGCACCGCCTCGTACTCGAGCTGGGTGTAGCGCGTGCGACCGGCGTAGCTTGCCGGCGGGGACTCCACGCGCGGCGCGGGCTGCGGATCGTTCGAGCGCAGCGCCGCCGGCTCGATCACCCTTGCTCCTCCACCCGCAGCGGCTCGCACTGCCCTGGCTTCAGCCTGCGCAAACGCCCCCCGATCGCGCGAACGCATGTCGTGCCCGAAATCCTACCGCCAAACAAGCTCTTGCGCGAGCGCCGCCGCGCTCGCGGTGTGGCAGATTACGCAGCCCGACCGCTGCAGCCGGTCACCAGAAGCTCTCCACCGTGATCTGGCCGGGCGAGCGCCGCCGGTGCTTCTTCATGCCCCGCGCGGCGAGCGCCGCGCCCGCGTCCTTCAGCATGTCGGGATTGCCGCACAACATCACCTGGGAGGTCTCGGGCGCGAGGGCGAGGCCCGCGGCGCGCTCCAGGCGCCCGTCGCCGATCGCCGCGGGAATGCGGCCGGCGAGCGAGCCGCTCGCTGGCTCGCGGCTGACGAAGCTTACGTAGCGGAAGCGCGCGCCGTGCGCGCGCGCCACGGCGTCGATCGTCTCGCGGTAGACGAGCTCGCGCGCGAAGCGCACGCCGTGCGCGAGCACCACGCTCGCGTAGCGGCGCCAGGGCGTCTCGGTGCGCAGGATGGACAGAAACGGAGCGAGTCCCGTGCCGGTGGCGAGCAGCCACAGCACCTCGGCGTCGGGCACTTCCGAGAGCACGAGAAAGCCCGACGGGTTGGGCGCGACATACAACGCATCGCCGGCGGCGAGGCGCGCCAGGCGCGGCGAAAGCGGCCCTTCGGGCACGATCACGCCGTAGAACTCGAGCACCGTGTCCTCGGGCGCGTTCACGAACGAAAACGGCCGCGCGACGCGCTCGCCGTGGACGTCGAGCGCGAGCCGGACGAACTGGCCCGCCTCGAAGGGCAGCCGCGGCGCCTCGACCCGCAGCGAGAACAGGGTCTCGGTCCAGTGCCGGTTCCCGATCACACGGCCTTCGAGCCAGGCGCTCATCGTTCGGTGTAGGGCTCCAGCTGGATGTCGCGAAGCTCGCTGCCGATCAGCACCAGCACGCCGTTACGCCGGTTGTTGCCGGTCTCGCTGAACTCGAACACGTAGCGTCGCTCGAGCGCGACACGCCCGTCACGGTTGCGCGCGAGGTGCAGGCCGGCGATCGCCACCGTTTCGTCGAGCAGCTGCAGGCCGTAGCGGCGGCACGCGTTGCGTCCCGCCTCGAGCGCCCGCTCGCGCGCCTGCATGCTGTCCGCCCACAGCCAGATCGCGGCGAGGACGACGGCGATCGCTGCGAGGTCCCACATGCGGCCATTATAGTCAGCGCCGCTCTCGCCGATCGCGATATCGATAGAGCAGCATCGGGAACGAGCCGAGGCGCTTCGCCATTGCGTGCGCGCGAATTGGCCGCAGCTCCGACAGCGGCAGCGGCAGCGACGCGAGCGGCGTGCCGAGGCAGGCGCGCGCCAGCTCGCGGCCGATCACGGTCGCGAGCGCCAGGCCGCGGCCGTTGCAGCCGAGCCAGGCGAGCACCCCGGGCGCAAGCTCGTGCACGTGCGGCTGGCGGTCCAGCGTGATGCCGAGCGCGCCGTACCAGAGAAACTCGAAGCGCGGCACGCCGAGCTGCGGAAAGACGCGCGCGACGCGCGCGCCGATCCTGCGCGCCAGGCGTGCGCGCCAGTTCCAGTGGCATACCAGGGCGCCGCCGGTGACCAGGCGACCGTGCGCGTCCCAGCGAAAGAAGTGCAGGTCGCCCTGCGTATCCGAACAGGCATGGTCGAACGGCAGTACGCTCGCGCGCGCCGCTGCGGACAGCGGCGCGCTCGCCGCCTGGTAGCTCGCTACCGGTATCAGGCTGCGCGCCAACCCCGGCCACAGCGCGCCCGAGTAGGCGTGCGTGGCGATGACGACACGCTCCGCGAGCAGTGCGCCGCGCAGGCTCGCGACGCGCCAGCGGCCGCCGGCGCGCGCGACGGAGAGCGCCGCACTATGCGTGTGCACGCGCGCCCCCCTTTCGATCGCGGCGCGGGCGAGCTCGCGGCAGTACGCGAGCGCGTTCAGCTTTCCGCCGCTCCGGTTCTGCCAGCCGCCGTGCCAGAAGCGCGAACCGGTGATGCGCTCGACGCCGGCGCGATCGAGCAGCTCGACCGGCGCACCGCGGCGCGCCCAGGCCGTCGCGCGCGCTTCGGCGAGCCGCATGCGCCCGGGGCTGTGCGCCGGCTGCACCCATCCGCCCTGCACCGCCTCGCAGCGCATCGCGTGGCGGCGGATGAGATCGAAAGTATCGCGCGCCGAGTCGCACACCAGCTGCACGAATGCCTCGCCCGCGCGTGCGGCCAGCTCGTCGGGATCGACGCGCGATAGGGTCGGTATCACCTGCCCGTTGTTGCGCCCCGAGGCGCCCTGTCCTATCTCGCCCGCCTCCAGCACCGCCACCCGCGCGCCTCCTTCGGCGAGCGTGAGCGCGCAGGACAGCCCCGTGTAGCCCGCGCCGACCACCGCAACGTCGGCGGAGTACTCGCCTTCGAGCGCCGCCGTCGGCGGAGCGGGCGGCGCGGTCGCACGCCACAGCGAACCGCGAAATCCCTCGTCGTCCATGCTGTAAAGTCTAGATCCGATGGTCGAGCTGAACGAATTCCCCGCCGGCGGCTACGCCTACCTCGAAGGCGTATATCCCTATTCCCAGGGCGTGGTCGCGCTGCCCGGCTTCGCGCTCGAGCGCGCGCGCTTCGCCCGTCCCTTGCCGCTCGCGCAGGGCTTCGCCGCGATCGCCGCGCATCTCGCCACGCTCGGCCGCCCGCGCAGCGCGCTGTGCGCGGCCGAGCTGCGTTCGCCGCGGCCGTTCAGCTTCGGCGGTTTCGGCGAGTTCAACAAGGGCTACGTGGCGGTGCTCGAGCAGTGGGGCCTGTATCGCGACGGCCGCAACCCGGTGGCGCGTTCGAACGTCGCGCCCGAGATCGATCCGCCGAAGGAACCGTCGTTCTACGCTTTCTGCTACACGCTGCCCACTGCGCGCGCCGCCGCGAGCTTCGTGGTTGCCGGCAGCGGCGAGTGGCCCGAGGGCGGGCGCTTCCCCGAGGACATCGTCGCGCGCGGCGACACGGCGCCCGCCGGGCTGCGCGCCAAGGCGCGCTGGGTGCTCGACATGATGCAGGCGCGCATGCGCGGGCTGGGCGTGGGCTGGGACGCCGCGACCGCAACCCAGGCGTACACCGTGCACGACCTGCACCCGTTCTTCGGCGACGAGATCGTCGCACGCGGCGCGGCGCGCACCGGTCTCACCTGGCACTACTGCCGGCCGCCGATCACCGGGCTCGAGTACGAAATGGATGCGCGCGGCGTTGCGCTCGAGCGCGTGCTGCAAGCCTAGGACACGCGCCGCAGGAACTCCGCGGCGCGCTCGCCGATCATGATCGCGGGCGCATTGGTGTTGCCGCCGATCAGCGTCGGCATCACCGAGCAGTCGGCCACGCGCAGGCGCTCGACGCCGCGCACGCGCAGCTCCGGATCGAGCACTGCGCGCGCGTCGCTCCCCATGCGGCAGGTGCCGACCGGGTGGTACACGGTGTCGGCGCGCGCGCGGATCGCGCGCTCGATCTCCGCATCGTCGCTCACGCCCGCCGTGTAGAGCTCGGTCGAGGGGAACGCCGCGAGCGCCGGCGCATCGAGGATACGCCGCACGAGCTTGAAACCACGCACCAGCCCGGCAAGGTCCGCCCGCTCGGCGAGGAAGCGCGGATCGATGAGCGGCGCCACGCGCGCGTCGGCGCTCGCCAGCCGCACCGTGCCGCGGCTCTTCGGACGCAACACGCACACGTGGCACGACAGACCGTGCCCGAAGTGCAGCGTGCGGTTGTGGTTGTCGACCATGCCGACGACGAAGTGCAGCTGCAGGTCGGGCCGCTCGATCCCCGGCTCGCTCTTCACGAAGCCGCCCGCCTCGGCGAAATTGCTGGTCAGCATGCCGCGCCGCTCGCGCACGTAGCGCACGAGCTCGCGCGCCAGGCGCAGGCTGCCGGCGAGCGACAGTCCCACGAGCTCGGTCGAGCGGACCTTGCGATTGACGATGTAATCGGGATGATCCTGCAGGTTCTCGCCCACGCCCGGCGCGTCGTGCACCACCGCGATCCCGAGCGCGCGCAATTGCTCCGCCGGGCCGACGCCCGAGCACATGAGGAGCTGCGGCGACTGGAACGCGCCGGCGGCGAGCACCACTTCGCGCGTGGCTGCGATCGTCTCGCTGCGCCCGCCGCGCCACACTTCGACCCCGGTCGCGCGCCTGTCCTGGAACACGACGCGCAGCACATGCGCCTCGGTGTACACGGCCAGGTTCGGGCGCGCCATCGCAGGGTGCAGGTAGGCGCGCGCCGCGTTCCAGCGCTCGCCGCCTTTCTGCGTCACCTGGTACAGGCCGATGCCTTCCTGCGCAGGCCCGTTGAAGTCGTCGTTCGCCGGCAGCCCCGCCTCCTTGGCCGCCTCGACGAACAGGTGCGCGAACGGGTTGGGCGAACGCAGGTCGGCCACGTTTAGCGGCCCGCCTGCGCCGTGCAGCTCGCTCGCGCCGCGCTCGTTGTTCTCGCTGCGCAGGAAATACGGCAGCACGTCGCGCCAGGCCCAGCCGGTCGCGCCGGCCGCCGCCCAGTCGTCGTAGTCCGCGGGATGGCCGCGCATGTAGATCATCGCGTTCATCGAGCTCGAGCCGCCCAGCATGCGGCCGCGCGGCTGATAGCCGCGGCGCTGATAGAGCGCCTCCTGCGGCACGGTCTGGAACGCCCAGTTGCGGATGCGCGTCGGCAGCATGAGCGCCACTCCCGCGGGCGTGGCGACGAGCGCGCTCGCGTCGCTCGGTCCCGCCTCGACCAGGCACACGCGCGTCACGGGATCCTCGGAAAGGCGTGCCGCCAGCGCGCAGCCCGCGGAACCGCCGCCCACGACGACGTAATCGAAATCGGCCATCGGGCCTCCTCAGGCGGTCGCGGCGCGCGCCGCGCCGCGCCGCTTGTCGTACGCTTCGCGCGCGGCTCCGAGGATACCCTTGGGCATGAAGATTATGAACAGCACCAGCATCAGGCCGTAGATCGTGGTGTCCAGGCCGTGGATGTCGTGCCCCAGAGTGAGGCGCAGGCCCTCCGCGAGCAGCAGCGTGAACGCCGCGCCTACCGTGGGCCCCAGACGCACGAACATGCCTCCGGCGATCGCACCGAATACCATCTGCAGGCTGATGCCGATGCCGGACACCGTCTCCGGGCTGACGTACAACTGGTACTGCGCGTAGAGAACACCGCCGAGACAGGTGAGCAGGGCCGAGACCAGCGTGACCGAGAGCTTGAGTCGCGTCACGTTCATGCCGATCGAGGCGGCCGCCTCCTCTTCGTGGGAGATCGCCTCGAGCGCAAGGCGCGCCATGGAGCGATCGACCCGCGTCCACACCCACAGCCCGCCCAGCCATACCGCGAGGATCACGTAGAACCACACGAGCTTCGCGGAGAACTGCATTGCGCCGAGCGACCAGGCGCTGCCCGCCAGCGCGGTCTGCGGCGTGACGCCGAGCGAGCCGCCGGTGTAGTCGCGCAGCGCGATGATGAGCAGGCGCGCCACTTCGGCGAGCGCGAGCGTAACGAGCGCGAAGTAGTGGCCGACGATGCGGAAGCGAAAGCACGGATAGCCGATCAGCACGGCGATCAGCGCGGCGAGCCCGAGCGCGAGCGGCAGCCCCAGCCAGGGCGAGAGGTGGTAGTGATTCCAGCCCATCACGACCACGTAAGCGCCGATGCCGAGGAAAGCGCCGTGCCCGAGGCTCACCATGCCGAGGCGCCCCATGATCGCCCAGCCGGTGTACACGAAGCCCCACAGCAGGCACAGGATCAGCAAATGCAGCGGATATTCGCCCATGCCCGCGAGCGGCGCGACGGCGAGCAGCGCGAGCCCGATCCAGCGCGCCATGCCCATGTCACTTTCCTCCCAGCAGCCCCTGCGGGCGCCAGAACATCATGCCGATGAAGAACAGGAACGCGAGCACGTAGCCCCACTCGAGCGCGAGGAAATAGCCGCCCACCGAGATGAACTGGGCGAAGATGAACGCGGCGATGAAGCCGCCGATCAGGTTTCCCAGCCCGCCGAGCACGCACACGAGGAAGGTGATCGGACCGAAGCTGAGGCCGATCGCGGGATGGATGTCGTACTGCAGGACGAGCAGGCAGGCGGCGAGCCCTGCGAGCGCGCCGCCGAGCGCCGAGGTGAGCACGAAGATGCGATTCGGGTTGACGCCCATCAGCGGCATGATGCCGCGGTCCTGCGAGATCGCGCGGATCGCGGTGCCGAGGTAGCTGCGCTTCAGGAACAGGTACACCGCCACCATGCCGGCGAGCGCGACACCGAACGCGATCAGGCGCGCGAGGCTCAGGTACATGCCGCCCACCTCGAACGCCGGGAGGTTTACGCCGATGTTCTTGAATTCCACTCCGAAAACGAGCGTTGCGACCGCCTGGAGGAAAAACAGCACTCCGCCAGTCACCAGCAGCTGGTTGATCGGCTCAGCGGCAAGCACCGGTCGGATCACCAGCACGTGCAGCAGTGCGCCGAGCGCCGCGACCAGCAGTACGCAGGCGAGGAACGCGAGCGCGAGCGGCCAGTGATAGACGTTATGCAGGTAGTACACGGAGTACATGCCGATCATGATCAGCTCGGCATAGCAGATCCAGACGACGTCGATCACCCCGAAGATCAGGTTCAGGCCCAGCGCGAGCAGCGCCAGGATCCCGCCGAGCAGAATGCCGTTCACCACGGCCTCGAGCAGGAAGACGTCGAAGATGTGCATCGTCACAACCCCAGATAGGCCTTGCGGATCTCCTCGGAGCCGAGCAGCTCGGCCGCGGAGCCGCTCGTCTTGATGCGCCCGGTCTCGAGCAGGTACGCGCGATCGACCACCTTGAGCACCTGGCGGATGTTCTGCTCGACGATCAGCACGGTGTAGCCGTCGCCGCAGATGCGCCGGATCAGGCCGAAGATCGCCTGCACGACGACCGGCGCGAGGCCCGCCGAGGGCTCGTCGAGCAGCAGCAGCTTCGGACCGGACATGAGCGCGCGGCCGATCGCGCACATCTGCTGCTCGCCGCCGGACAGCGTACCGGCGGGCTGCGCGCGGCGTTCCTTCATGCGGGGAAAGAGCGTATAGACGAAATCCAGGCGCTCGGCGTAGCGCGCGCGCGCCGCCTGCGGGAAACCACCCATCTTGAGGTTCTCCTCGACGGTGAGCCTCGGAAACAGGCGCCGGTTCTCGGGTACGTGGGCGATACCGAGGCCGATCACCTGGTGCGCCGGCACGCCATCGAGCGCGCGGCCCTCCATGGCGATCGCGCCGCCCGACGCCGGGATGAGCTTGGAGATGACGCGCAGCAGCGTCGTCTTGCCGGCGCCGTTCGGACCGATCACCGCGACCGATTCGCCGGCCTTCACTTCGAGGCTGACGTCGAACAGCGCCTGGAATCCGCCGTAGCCCGCGGACACCCGATCGAGCTGCAGCATCAGGTCTGCCTCGCTGCGACGGTGGCCTGCACGTCCGCCGCGTCGGTGCCGAGATAGACCTCGATGACGCGCGGGTCGTGCGCGACGTCCTGCGGTCTGCCCGCGGCGATCACTTCGCCGTGATCGAGCACCAGGCAGCGGTCCACGATGCGCATCAGCACGCCCATGATGTGCTCGACCCAGACGATGGTGATGCCGCGCTCGGCGCGGATCGCCGCGAGCATGTCGGCAGCCTGGTGCATCGCGCTCTCGTCCAACCCGCCCAGCGACTCGTCGGCGAGCAGCAACTGCGGACGCGTAGCGAGCGCGCGCGCGAGCTCGAGCTTCTTCAGCCCGGCCGCGCCGAGGCCGTCGACGCGCGCAGAGAGCTCGTTGGGGAGATTCACCAGCGCGAGCGCCTCGCGCGCCTGGGCGAAAGCGGCTTCGCGCGAAGGCCGCTCTTCCTGTCCGTAGTACGCGGCGAGCGCGACGTTCTCGACGAGCGACAGCCGCCGGAACGGCCGCGGGATCTGGAACGTGCGCGCCACGCCGTGGTGCGCGATCCGGCTCGCGGGCTCGCCGGCGATCTCGCGCCCGAGCAGCCGGATCGAACCGGCCGTCGGCGCGAGCGCGCCTGCGATCAGATTGAAGGTCGTGCTCTTGCCCGAGCCGTTCGGCCCGATCAGCCCGAGGATCTCGCCTTGCGCGAGCTCGAATGAGACCTCGTTGACCGCCGTGAAGCCTCCGAAGCGCTTGGTGAGCCGGCTGACCGAGAGCATGCTCTCGCCCGCGCCCGTCC
This sequence comes from Burkholderiales bacterium, assembly GCA_035624675.1. Taxonomy (GTDB): domain Bacteria; phylum Pseudomonadota; class Gammaproteobacteria; order Burkholderiales; family SG8-39; genus DAHVFK01. Next base: position 8,138 of record DASPRB010000149.1, on the reverse strand, counting down.
GAACGCGTTACTTCGCGTACGCGGAGCTCTTTGGCAGCGGGATCACCGCGTCCGCGGTGCGCAGCGACGCGGGCCACACGATCTTGGTCTGGCCGCCCAGATACTGCATCACCACGGGCGAAGAGCGCTCGTTCTGTCCGGACATCGGCGTGCCGGGCGGGAAGAACTTCACGCCGTAGCCCTGGATCGTGCCGCCGACCGGGATGTCGGTGTCGAGCGCCGCCTTGCGCAGGTCGTCGGATGTGACGCCGCCGTACTTCTTGATCGCGCGCGGCAGCACGTCGGTGAAGAGGATCCATGCCTGGTTGAAGCCCATCGAGGCGTGCGGCGGGACTTCTTTTTCGCCGGTCGCGGCCTTGTAGCGCTTGACCATCTCCTGCGTCAGCTCGCCCAGGCCGGGCTTGAGCGACTTCGCATCGAGCAGCTGCGCCGCCACCGGGTCGACGTCGAAGATGTAGTTCGCCTCGTCGCCGAAGGAGGCGTGCAGCTTGTCGTACTGGCCGTAGCCCGCGCCTTGCCCGATCAGCGCGTCCCACTTCAGCCCCTGCTCGCGCGCCTGCCGCCAGAACAGCGTGATGTCCGGGTTGTAGCCCGTGTGCAGGATGACATCCGGTCGCGCGCGCCGCAGCTTGGTGATCAGCGGCGACAGATCGGGCGCGGTCGCGGAATAGCCCTCCTTGAGGACGATGTTCATGCCGTCCTTGCTGCAGGCTTCCTGGTTCCCGGCGGCGACCCCGCTGCCGTAGGGACCGTCCTCGTGGATGATCGCCACGCGCAGGTCCTTGGGCGCCTTGTGCAGCTTGGGCTGCGAGATCTCCTTGACGAAGGTGCACGCGGCCTCGCCGATCTGGTCCGAATGCAGCTGCGCGCGGAACACGTACTGCAGGTTCTTGCCCTTGAACACGCTGGAGGCGATGCACACGTTGGCCCACATGAACTTCTTGGCCGCGTCCGCCTTCTGCGCGATCGGCACGCACTGCGCGCTGGAATAGAAGCCCATCAGCAGGTCGACCTTCTGCTCGCCCATCAGGCGCGTCGCCTCGTTGATCGCGACGTCGTTGTTGGACTGCGCGTCGGCGTAGGTCGGCACGATCTTGTAGCCGTCGACGCCGCCTTTCTCGTTGATCATGTCGATCGCGATCTTGGTCGCGACCGCCGCGGCCTTCGAGCCGCCCGCGGCGAGCGGTCCTGTGTAGTCGTAGATCACGCCGACTTTGAGCTCTTTCGCCTGGGAAAGCGCCGGCGCGGCGAGAGCCGCGGCGCCGAGCGCCGCGACGAGCAAACGAATCCTGTTGCTTGACATGTGTCCTCCTCTGGAAGTGACGCCGGGCGGTTCGTCCGCTTCTTCTTTGCGGCCAGTCTTTCGCAACAGCGCCGCGCCTGTCAAGCACCTTTCAAGCGCGGGCGTCGGCGCGCACCAGGTCGGCGCCCTTCTCGGCCAGCGCGATGACCGCGGCATTGGTGTTGCCCGACACGACCGTGGGCATGACCGACGCGTCGATCACGCGCAGCCCGGCGAGGCCGCGCACCCGCAGGCCGCTGTCGACCACCGCCGCGGCATCCTCGCCCATGCGGCAGGTCGAGGTCGGGTGGAACACGGTGTCGCCGGCTTCGCGGCAGAAGGCGAGCCAGTCCTCGTCGGTTTGCACCCGCTCGCCCGGGAGGAACTCGCCCGCCGCGAACTCGCGCATGGGCGGCGTGTTGACCAGCCGCCGCGCGAATTTCAGCCCTTCCACCATCATGCGCCGGTCGCCCTCGGTCGCGAGGTAGTTGTAGTGGATCGCGGGCGGCGCGCCCGGATCGGCCGAGCGGATGCGCACCCAGCCGCGCGACTCCGCCTGCAGCTGCGACACCGACACGGTGAAGCCCGAAAAGGGATGCAGCACGCCGCCGCGCTTGGCGGTCGAGAAGTTGATGAAGTAGATCTGCGCGTCCGGCCGCTGGAGCTCCGGGCGCGTGCGCACGAAGGCCGCCGCGTAGCCCGCGCTCACCGCGAGCGGGCCGCGGCGCTGCAGCAGGTAGCGCAGGCCCATGCCGAGCTGGCGCCACAGGCTCGCCATGTCGTCGTTCAGCGTGATCGGCCGGTTGCAGCGCCAGAACGTGCGCACGTAGAAGTGGTCCTGCAGCGCCTCGCCCACGCCGGGCGCCTCGTGCAGCACCGGGATGCCGTGGCGCTCGAGCAGCGCGCGCGGGCCGACCCCCGAGAGCTGCAGCAGCTGCGGCGAGTTGATCGTGCCGCCCGCGAGGATCACCTCGCGCCGCGCGCGCGCAACGGCTTTCGCGCCGCCGCGCAGGTACTCCACGCCGACAGCCCGCCGGCCCTCGAGCAGCACGCGCGTGGCGAGCGCATTCACCTCGACGCGCAGGTTGGCGCGCTTTTGCGCCGGGCGCAGGTACGCGGTCGCGGCGCTCGAGCGGCGGCCGTGGCGCGTCGTCGCCTGGTAGTAGCCGGCGCCCTCCTGCGACGCGCCGTTGAAATCGTCGTTGCGCGGCACGCCGAGCGCCTCCGCGGAGGCGATGAACGCTTCGCACAGCGGATGGCGGTCGGGCAGGTCCGATACCTTGAGCGGGCCGCCTGCACCGTGCCAGGCGTTCGCGCCGCGGCTCTGGTCCTCGCAGCGCTTGAAGTACGGCAGCAGGTCGTCGAAGCCCCAGCCGTCGATGCCCCAGCCGTCGAAGTCCTCGCGCTGCCCGCGGATGTACACCAGGCCGTTGATCGACGAGGAGCCGCCGAGCACCTTGCCGCGCGGAGTGAAGACGCGCCGGCCGTTCAACGCCGGCTCGGGCTCGGACTCGTAGGCCCAGTTCACGTCGGTGCGCGCGAAGAGCTTGCCGTAGCCGAGCGGGATGTGGATCCACGGGTTCGTATCGCGCGGCCCGGCCTCGATGAGCAGCACGCGCACGGCCGGGTCCTCGGTCAACCGGCTGGCGAGCACGCAGCCCGCGGAGCCCGCGCCGACGATCACGTAATCCCAGGTCTCGGCGCTCATGCCCGATGCCGTGCGCTCACACGGTCGCCACCGCCGCGGCGGGCGAGCCGACCGCGCCGGGCAGCCGCAACGGCGGGGCGGTGAACAGGAACCGGTTGCGCCGATGCTCGCGCAGCCAGCGTGCGAGCGGCCCCAGATGAAAGAGCTCGCCCAGGTGGATGCCATTCTTGAAGATGCAATGCTCGTGCAGCGGCATGAGCGCGTGCGGCGCGGGCTTGAAGATGCTGGTGGGAATCAGCTCGACCGCGTAGTTGTCGGCGATCAGGCAAGAGAGGCCCGAGTCGCTGATCCACTTGAGCAGCTTGTCGTCGCGCCCGTCGAGTCCGGAGCAGGTGCCGTGCAGCAGCTTCGGATCGGGCTTCTTCCGCAACTCGAGGATCACGTCGGCGAAGCCGGTGTGCAGGCAGACGAAGTCGCCCTTTTCCACCGCCACCTTGTCGGCCTCCATGACGCGCATCAGCTCGTCGTAGGTCACCGCGCGCCGCTCGCGTCCGAAGTGCGCGTTCAGGTCGATCATCACGGCGCGGCCCTGCGCGCCGTGCTCGGCGAGGTTCTGGATGCCGAGCGCCTTCGCTTCGGTGCCTTCGAACCTCGCCCACGGCTCCGGCGCGCCCGGGTTCTCCTTCGCCGGCACGATGTCCTCGCCCGCGCGGAAGCCGTTGTAGAACACGATCTCCGGCTTGCCGTCGCCGTCGGCGTCGAAGCGGCTGCCGATGTGTGCGAACGAGTCCCACTGCGTCGAGTACTGCAGCGTGAGCAGCACCAGGTCGTCGCACACGACGTCGCTGTGGTTCGGGTTGTCCGCGCCGAGCGGGTAGCAGAAGTTCTGCCTGCCCGCCCCCTTGCCGTCGCGCAGCGTGGCGAACAGGCGCGGCGGGTTGCGCCGCGGGTTGAGAACGCTGCCGCCCGGATAGTCGAGCGGCAGCGACAGGCAGAAGGACAGGCCCTCCTTCACCTCGGCGATGCCCTGCAGCACTTTCTCGCGCGTCACCCAGTTCATGCGCCCGCGCTGGTCGTCGGGGCCGAACTCGCCCCAGTTCGAGCCCGCCGGCCGGTTCTTCCATCGCTGTGCCACCTGCGTCTCCTCCCTAGTAGTAGTGCCGCGCGATCGTCTCGGCGACCATCACCGGCCTGTCGCCGCCGTCGCGCTCCATGACGACGCTCCAGGTGACCTGCACGCCGCCTTCGATCTGCTCGAACTTCGCCAGCGTGAAGCGCGCCCGGATCCTCGAGCCCGAGGGCACCGGCGCGGTGAAGCGCACGCGGTTCAGGCCGTAGTTCACCCCCATCTTGCGGTCCGAGAACGAGAACGTGATCTCGCTCAGGTGCGCCACCAGCGACAGCGTGAGGAAGCCATGCGCGATCGTCGTGCCGTAGGGCGAGCGCTTCGCGCGCTCGCGGTCGACGTGGATCCACTGGAAGTCGTCGATCGCCTTGGCGAAGGTGTCGATGCGCTCCTGCGTCACCTCGAGCCAGGGCGAGACCGCGATCTCCTCGCCGACGCGGCTCTCGAGCCCCCTGATGGTCAGTGCTTCGCTCATGGCGTCTTTCCCATCCAGCTTTCGATTTCTTCGATCACCAGCGCTGTCTTCTCGCGCGCGACCCAGTGGGTCGCCTCCGGCACGCGCACGAGCTTCAGGTCCGGCACGACCTCGCTCAGCCCTTCGAGGCAGCCCGGCAGGAGCGCCGTGTCGCGCTCGCCCCACACGACGAGCGTCGGCACGCGCACGACGAAGTCCTTCGCCTCGAGCGTCAGGCGCGCTGCGCCCGGGTCCTCGGGCGACGGCGGATACAGCGCCGACGCGCGGTAGTAGTTGAGGCCCCCGGTGAGCGCGCCGGGCCGCGACCAGGCCTCGACGAGCGCCGCGCGCGCCTGCGGCTCGAGGTCGGAAAACGCGCCGAGCAGGCGCGCATAGCCGTTCTCCGAGAGCACGCGCTCGGCCTTCGCGCTGCGAAACAGCAGCATGTACTCGCTCGCCTTCTGCTGCGCCGGGTTGCGCGTAAGCTCGCGCCAGAAGACGTACGGGTGCGGCGAGTTGATCATCACCAGGCGCGCGAGCCGCTCGGGATGCGCGAGCGCGACCCCCCAGGCGACCGCGCCGCCCCAGTCGTGGGCCACCAGCACGAATGGCTCGCGCGTGTAGTGCGCGGCGAGCGCCAGCACGTCCGCGATCAGGTGCTTCGCCTTATAGGCCTCGACCTCTGCCGGCTTGTCCGACAGGTTGTAGCCGCGCATATCGGGCGCCACGGCGCAGCGGCCGCGCGCGCCGAAGTGCTCGAGGAACGGGCGCCACATCGCCCAGTACTCGGGAAAGCCGTGCAGGAACAGCATCAGCGGGCCCTCGCCCGCGCGCGCCACGTGCAGCCGGATGCCGTTCGCTTCGATCGTCTCGTGCTTCAGCTCAGACATTGCTCGACCCCTTCCGCAATCGCGCGCGCGATGCGTTCCCGCACCGACGCGTCGGCCAGACGGCGCTCCTCTGCCGGGTTGACGATGACGCCAGCCTCGACGAGCAGCGCGGGCATCGCGGCGCTCGCCGCGACCGCGAGACCGTCGAACCAATGCACGCCGTTCGCTTCGTCGGCGAACGCTCGCCCCTCCCCGACTCCAGGATCGGCATGGTAGCGCGAAGGCGCGAAACCCGCCGCACGCAGCCGCGAACCGATGGCGCTCGCGCAGGCGAGGCTCGCGGCGGGATGCGGATTCGCGTGCGATACGAAGAGCGAAAATCCCGCGAAGCGCCCCGCCTCCGGAAGCAAAGCCTCCTTGACCGAGTCGTGATGGATCGACACGAACAGGCGCGCTCCTTGCGCGCCCTTCGCGCGCGCGCGCAGTTCGGTGATGTCCCCACGCTCGCCGATCATGCGCACGCGCAGGCCGTCGCCCTCGAGCGCCGCGCGCACGCGCTGCGCGAGCGCCAGGTTGTACCGGAACTCGGGCACGCCGCTCGCCGAAGTCGCGCCCGGTTCGGTGAGGTTGTGCCCGACATCGAGCGCCACGTCCGGCGCCGGAGCGGCGCAGGCGGCGAGCAGCGCGGCAAGCAGAAGCGCGGCGCGCCTCACGAACTCAGGCGGTCGGCAGCTTGTAGTCCTTGAACTGCTCGCGAATGGTCAGCTTGGAGAGCTTGCCGGTCGCCGTATGCGGCAGCTCCTTCACGAACACGACGTCGTCCGGCATCCACCACTTGGCAATCTTGCCCTCGTAGAACTTGAGCAGCTCCTCCCTGCCCACCTCCTGACCGGCCTTTTTGACCACGACCACGACCGGCCGCTCGTCCCATTTCGGGTGCTTGATGCCGATCACGGCCGCCTCGGCGACCGCCGGGTGCGCCACGGCGATGTTCTCCAGGTCTATCGAGCTGATCCACTCGCCCCCGGACTTGATCACGTCCTTGGAACGGTCGGTGATCTGCATGTAGCCGTCGGGATCGATCGTCGCGACATCCCCGGTCGGGAACCAGCCGCTCCTCAGCGGATCGCCGCCCTCGCCCTTGAAGTAGCTGCTGATCACCCAGGGCCCGCGCACGTGCAGGTCGCCGAAGGCCTTGCCGTCCATGGGCAGCTCCTTGCCGTCCGCGCCCACGATCTTCATGTCGACGCCGAAGATCGCCCGGCCCTGCTTGGACTGCACCGCGTAGCGCGCCTCCTTGTCCGCGTTCTTGTGCCTGGCCTTGAGCGTGCACACCGTGCCGAGCGGGCTCATTTCGGTCATGCCCCAGGCGTGCAGCACCTCGACGCCGTAATCCTCCTGGAAAGCGCGCAACATCGCCGGCGGGCACGCGGAACCCCCGATCACCACTCCCCTGAGGGTGGAGAATTTCAGGTTCGCCTGCTTCACGTAATTGAGCAGACCGAGCCAGACGGTCGGCACACCCGCCGACATCGTGACGCCTTCGGTCTCGAACAGCTCGTGCAGGCTCTTGCCGTCCAGATGCGGACCGGGAAGCACGAGCTTGGTACCGGTCAGCGCGCAGGAGTACGGCAGCCCCCAGGCGTTGACGTGGAACATCGGCACCACCGGCAGCACCACGTCGCGCGCCGAGAGATTGAGCGCGTCGGGCAAGGCCGCGGCGTAGGCGTGCAGCATCGTCGAGCGGTGCGAGTAGAGCGCGCCCTTCGGATTTCCGGTCGTGCCCGAGGTGTAGCACAGGCAGGCCGCGGTGTGCTCGTCGAAGCTCGGCCACTCGAACTTGTCGTCCTGCGCCCCGATCAGCTCCTCGTAGCACAGCAGGTTCGGGATCGACGAGTGCTTCGGCATGTGCGCGCGGTCGGTCATCAGCACGAAGCCCTTGACCGTCTTCAGCTGCGCCGCGAGCTTCTCCACCAGCGGCAGGAACGTGAGGTCGAAGAACACCAGCCTGTCCTCGGCGTGCCCGGCGATGTACATGATCTGCTCGGGAAACAGCCGCGGGTTGATGGTGTGGATCACCGCGCCGCTGCCGGCGACCGCGTAGTAGATCTCGAAGTGCCGGTATCCGTTCCAGGCGAGCGTCGCGACGCGCTCGCCCGCCTTGACGCCGAGCGCCTGCAGGGCCTTCGCCAGCCGCCGGGTGCGGCTGTGCGCGGCACGGTAGGTGTAGCGGTGGATGTCGCCTTCGACGGTCTTGGAGACGATCTCGGTCTCGCCGTGATGGCGATCGGCATGCCGGATCAGGTTGGTGATCAGCAGCGGCATGTCCATCATCAGGCCTTGCATGGAAAGCTCCTCCGGAACTCGATTTCACGATGCGGCGTGGCCGGCCGAAAGTACTCTCGCGCGCGGCGGCGGGTCAAGCAAACCCCTTCTTGACCGCCCGCGGCGCGAACACTAACATTTTCGTAAGCCGCGGCGATTAAGACAATAGCAAGTCCAGCCGCAGCCCCTTTTGCACGCACGGGAGACCCCATGACCAGCAACCTCATCCGCGCGGCCGCCGGCGCCGCCGCGCTCACGTTCGCGCTCGGCGCACAGGGTGCCGGCACCATCAAGGTCGCTTACATCGATCCGCTCTCCGGCCCCTTCGCCAATACCGGCGCGCAGGGCCTGGCCGAGTTCCAGTTCTACGCCGACTGGCTCAACAAGCACGGCGGCGTGCTCGGCAAGAAGCTCGAGATCGTGCCCTTCGACAACAAGGTGAGCCCGCAGGAGTCGCTCAACCAGCTCAAGCG
>DASPRB010000148.1:0-10657 GCA_035624675.1 Burkholderiales bacterium | reverse complement strand
TCGGTCGCGAGCGGCGCGCTGGCGATCGCGTCGGGCGAGAACACGAAGCCGGCGAGCATCTCGACCTTGTCGCGCGTGATCAGCTCCTGCACCTCGGTCTTCGCCACCGTGCCGCTCGGGTTCTTCGAGTCGCGCTTGATCAGCTCGATCTTGTTGTCGCCCGCCGCCTTCGGGTGTTCCTTCATGTACAGGTTCATTGCGCGCAGGATCTGGTCGCCGTATTCGGCATTTACCCCAGAAAAGGTCAGCACGACGCCCACCTTCACGGTGCGCGCCTGCGCCGCGGGAACCGCGAGCGCCGCGAGGGCGGCGCCGCATGCCAGCATCTTCAGCAGCTTCATCTCTCTCCTCCTCTCCTAAATGAACTCTCCCCAGGGGCGACGATTATATGCCCGTCCCCGCTCAACCCCTCGCCACGCCGATCAGGGCGTCCAGCCGCGCTCGATCCCGGGCCAGCGCCTCGCTCGTGCCGTCGTACACGATGCGGCCGCGGTTCATGACCAGTGCGCGCGGCGAGAAGCCGAGCGCTATCCGCGTGTTCTGCTCCACCAGCAGGCAGGTCATGCCTTCCTCGTCGCGCAGGCGCTTGAGCGCCCGCACCAGCTCCTCGACGATGAGCGGCGACAGGCCCTCGGAGGGCTCGTCGAGCAGCAGCACGCTCGGATTGCCCATCAGTGCGCGCCCGATTGACAGCATCTGCTGCTCGCCGCCCGAGAGCTGGTTGCCGCGGTTCGCCTGGCGCGCCGCGAGCTGCGGGAACAGCTCGAAGACCGCTTCGCTGGACCAGCGCCGCGCGCCGGGCCCGCCGCGCGCCGCGACCTCCAGGTTCTCCCGCACGCTGAGCGAGGGGAACACCTCGCGCTCCTGCGGCACGTAGCCCAGGCCCGCGCGCGCGCGGCGAAACGGCGCGAGCTTCGTCAGCTCGCGCCCGTGCAGCCGGATGGCGCCGCCGTGCAGCGACGTGTGGCCCATGACGGTCTCGAGCAGCGTCGACTTGCCGACGCCGTTGCGTCCGATGAGGCTCACGCTCTCGCCCTGCGCGAGCGCGAGCTCCAGTTCCTCGAGCACGACGGTGTCGCCATAGCCGGCTGACACCGCGTGCAAGGCAAGCGCGCGGTCAACCATGGGCCTGCTCGCCGAGATACAGCGTACGCACGCGCTCGTCGGCGGCGACCTCCTGCGGCGTGCCCTGCATGAGAACCGCCCCGGCCACCAGGACGGTGATGCTGCGCGCGAAGCGGAACACGACATCCATGTCGTGCTCGATGATCAGTACCGCGATGTCCTGCGGCAGGCTTTCGATCACGTCGAGGATGATGTGGCTCTCGGCCGAGGGCACGCCGGCCGCCGGCTCGTCGAGCAGCAGGACTTTCGGGCGCTGCCCGAGGGCGATGGCGATCTCGACCAGCCGCTGGCGGCCGTAGGCGAGCTCGCTCACGGGCCTGAGCGCGTCCTCCTGCAGGCGCAGCGCCTCGAGCAAGGCGACTGCCTCGTCGGCGGTCTCGCGTCGCGCGCCCGCCGCGCGCCACAGGTTGTTGCAGGCTCCGGTGCGCTCGCCCACCGCGAGGCACACGTTATCGAGCACGGTGAGGCCGCGGAACAGCTGGTTGATCTGGAAAGTGCGCGCGATGCCGCGGCGCGCACGCTCGGACTGCGAAAGTCGCGTGACCTCCTCGCCGTGCAGCAGCACGCTGCCGGCGGAGGGCCTGAGCGCGCCGGTGAGCAGGTTGACGAAGCTGGTCTTGCCCGCGCCGTTCGGGCCGATCAGCGCGCAGCGCGCCCCTCGCTCCAGCCTGAAGTCGATTCCGCGCGCGACCTGCAGCGCGCCGAAGTTCTTGTGCAGGCCGCGCGTCTCGAGAGCCGCGGTGCCGCTCATCGCCACAGCCCCCTCGCCCGGCGCGCCGCCCGCTCGAGAAGCCCGAGCAGGCCGCCGCGCGCGAACAGCACCGTGAGCACGAGCACGAGCCCGACGCCGAACTCCCAGAACTCGGGGCTCAGCTTCGCGAGGCTGTCCTCGAGCAGCATGTAGATCGCCGCTCCCAGGAACGCGCCGTACAGCCGGCCGGTGCCGCCGAGGATGAGCATGACCAGCACGCTTGCCGAGCGCTCGAAGCCGAGCGCGCTGAGCGTGACGAAGGCGTTGGACTGCGCGTACAGGCCGCCCGCGACCCCCGCCATCGCGGCGGCGATCGTGTAGATCGCGACCAGGCGGCGATGCACCGGCGAGCCGATCGCCTCCATGCGCCGCAGGTTCTCGCGGATGCCGACCAGCGCCTGACCGAAGGGCGAGTACACGATGCGCCGCGCCACCACGAACAGGACGAACAGCACCGCGAGCGCATAGAGGTAGTAGGTGTGCCCGTACAGGTCGTAGTCGAAGCGGCCGAACAGCGGCTTGATCGTGATGCCGGTCACGCCGTCGTAGCCGCCGGTGATGTCCGCGCGCGCGTTGCCGAGCTCGTAGAGCATGATGGCGGTGGCGAGCGTCAGCATCAGCAGCGTAAGCCCGCGATAGCGCAGCAGCACCCAGCCGGAGACAAAGCCCGCGAGCGCAGCGCAAACGCCCGCGAACGCGAGGCCGCTGAGCGGCTCGCTCCAGCCGAGCCGCGCCGCGAGCAGCGCCGCCGCATAGGCCCCGGTGCCGAAGAACGCCGCGTGGCCCAGGGTGACGATGCCCGCGTAGCCCAGAACGAGGTCGAGCGACAGCGCGAACATGACGCCGATCAGGATTTGCGTGCCGAGCGCCATGTAGTCCGGAAAGGCGAAATAGGCGCCGATTCCGATCAGCCACGGCAGCGCCTCGGCAGGGCGCAGGGTGTGCCGCTTGAGCAGGAATTCGGCCGCCGCTGCGCCCGAGGCGCGCTCACTCCTTGCCATACAGGCCCGCGGGTTTGGCGAGCAGCAGCGCGATGGTCGCGGCGTAGATGAAGAACGCTCCGCCCGCCGGGAACAGGTACTTTCCGGCGTTGTCGGTGACGCCGAGCACGAGCGCCGCCAGCACGGTGCCCTTGATGCTGCCCGCCCCGCCGACCGCGACAACGATCAGGAAGAACACCAGGTACTGGATCGCGAAGGTCGGCGTCAGTCCCGTCAGGTTTACCGCCAGGCCGCCGCCGAGCGCCGCGAGGCCGCTGCCGAGCGCGAAAGTGAGCGTGAACAGTCGGTCGACATCGATCCCGATGGACTGCGCCATGCGCCGATTGTCGACGGCGGCGCGAATCCTGGCCCCCAGACTCGTGCGCTCGAAGCCGTACCACAGCGCGCCCATCATCAGCGCGCCGACCAGAACCATGAACAGGCGGTAAGCGGCGAAAGTGCGAAAGCCGAAGTCGACGCTGCCGCTCAGGTAGCGCGGCACGCGGATCGCCTGCGGGGCGGGGCCGTAAGCGTAGGTGAAGGCGGCGATCGTCATGAACACGAGACCGATGGTGAGCAGCACCTGGTCGAGCTCGCCCGCGCGGTACAACCGCGCGTACAGCAGGCGCTCGAAAGGCACGCTCGCGGCGCCGACCAGCACGAAGGCGCAGACGAGCGCGAGCTCGAAGGGCACGCCCAGCGCCGACATCATGCTCACGGTGACGTAGCCGCCCGCCATGGCGAACGCGCCATGCGCCAGGTTGGCAAAGCCCATCAGCCCCATGGTCACCGACAGGCCCACCGAAACGATGAACAGCACCATGCCGTAGGCCAGCCCGTCGAGCAGGATGCCGGCCCCGATACTGAGAATGTGCTCCAAGCTCACGCCGCCTCCGCGGCGCAATTATGCACGGGCGGCGCGCGCGCCGGATCGCTTGCAAACGCACGTAATCGCGCGTAGCGTAGCCGCATGCCGCGCGAGCCGCGTCCGGCGTTCGACCTCGAGCGCCACGTCTTCTATTGGATCACGCAGGTCATCGGCGGCCGCGACCGCATGCTCGCGCAGGAGCTGAAGGGCACGGGCTTGCGCGTGCCCGAGTGGCGCGTGCTCGCCGCGCTGTACGCGCGCCGCCGTTGCACGATGAGCGAGCTCGCGGATATCGCCACCATCGACCGCACCACTCTCACGCGCACGGTGGACCGCATGCAGGATGCAGGCTGGGTCGCGCGGCTGTCCGACAGCGACGACATGCGCATCACGCGCCTCGCGCTCACCGCCGCGGGCGAGCGCATGTTCGCGCGCATCTGGCCCGCGGTCGAGCGGCTGAACCGCGCCTCCGTCGCGGGTCTGCCGCCTGCCGCCGTAGATGCGCTGCGCGCGACGCTCAAGCGTATGAAGGGCAATCTCGATCAAGGCCTCGCCGGCGACGAGCGGGCCGCCTGAAGGAGGAGCAAGCCATGTTGCAGGAGCGCATCCCCGATCTTTTCAAGTACGTCGAGCCCGACCGCGTGCGCAGGGAGGTCTACACCGACCCGCAAGTCTTCGAGCTCGAGATGCAGCGCATACACGAGACGGTGTGGATCTACTGCGGCCACGAGTCCCAGGTGCCGAAGCCCGGCGACTACTACACCGTGCAGATCGGGCGCCAGCCGATGGTCATGGTGCGCGGCAAGGACAAACGCGTGCACGTGCTCTACAACCGCTGCCCGCACCGCGGCAACATGATCTGCGGCGACCGCCACGGCAACACCGGCGAGTTCTTTCGCTGCTCCTACCACGCCTGGACCTTCCAGCACGATGGACGGCTGCGCAGCATCCCGATGATGGAATCGGGCTACCAGGGCACCGGCCTGAGAAAGGACGACCCGGCGTGCAGCATGAAGTCCGCGGCGCGCGTGGAGCGCTACCGCGGCTTCGTGTTCGCCAGCCTCGCCAAGGACGGCCCCGGGCTGCTCGAATTCCTCGGCCGTTCGAAGATCGCGTTCGACGACATCTGCGACCGCTCGCCCGAGGGCGAAGTCGAGGTGGTGCCGAACTGCTTTCGCGTCGTCCAGCACTCGAACTGGAAGATCTTCCTCGAGAACCAGCTCGACGCCCTGCACCCTTCCGTCACGCACCAGTCGACCGGGCGCGCGGCGCACGACGTCGAGAAGCTGATCGAGAAGAAGACCGGCAAGGCGCCGCTCTCCTATCACATGCTGTCCGCGTTCGCGACCGTGACCATAGACAAGTGGGACGGCTTCCAGACGCTCAACTACCCGCACGGGCACTGCATCCTCACCGGCTACATGGGGCTGCGGCCGAAGGATCCCGACACGCTCGAGTACGAGCGCGTGCTCGCCAAGGCCTACGGCGAGAAGCGCAAGGAAGAGATCCTTTCGACCAACATCCACCACGTGCTCATCTACCCGGGCCTCTCGGTGCAGTCGCCGCTGCAGCAGCTGCGCGCCGTGCGCCCGCTGGGTGTCGACCGCACCCTGACGGAAATCTGGCATTTCCGCCTGAAGGGGGCGCCCGAGCCGATCTACCGGCGCGCGCTCGCCTATTACAACCTGGTCAACTCGCCTGCCACCATGATCAACGCCGACGACCTGGAGAATTTCTGGAAGTGCCATCAGGGGCTCGAGTCGGATGGCGGCGACTGGGTGAGCTTCCAGCGCCACTACGGGCGCGACATCGATAAGGACGGCGTCGTCGAGACCGGCCCGAACATGGGTACCTCGGAGGCGCCGATGCGCAACCAGATGAAGGCCTGGACGCAGTACATGGCCGCGGAGAAGTGAGATGGCGACCCGAAAAAAGAAGAGGCCCCCGCGCCGCGGCGGCAGGGCGGCGCGGACCAAGGCGGTGAATCCGGCCACGCAGCACGCCGTCGAGCAGTTCCTCTATCGCCAGGCTGACATTCTCGACGGCAAGCGCTGGCAGGACTATATTGACCTGTTCACCGACGACGGCGTGTACTGGATGCCGCCCGAACCGTCGCACGCCACCTGGGACGGCATGCCGGCGATCTTCGCCGAGGACAAGAACCTGATGACGGTGCGCATGAAGCGCGTGCTGCACCCGGACGCCTGGTCGCAGCGCCCGCAATGGGGCACCAACCACGTGGTGGGGAACGTCGTGATCGAGAAGCAGTCGCCGAACGGCGACATCGTGGTGCGCTCGCGCTTTCACATGATGGAGCTGCGCCGCGACGACGTGCGCCACTTCGCGGGAAGCTATCTGCATCACCTCAAAACGACCAACGGCGGCTTCCGAATCAAGCTGCAGCGCGTGGACATGACGAACGCGCAAGCTGCCTACGATTACGTGCTCCAGGTCTGGGTCTAGAGGCCTGCGAACCGCCGTTGACAGCCGAGTAAGCGCGGCATTTAATCAGTTCCCCGTGGCAGGGGAACAAGACCGCTGAAAGCAGCTCCCTGCCGCTCTCAGAGGAGGAAATCCGAAATGCAAGCCAGTCAAAAGTCGCTGATCGGCGCGGCCGTGCTCGCCGCTGCGCTCGTCGCGGCCCCGGGGGCGCAGGCCCAGGGACTCAAGCACTACGATTCGAGCAAGAAGTCGTTCTGGGAACACCCGCCCGCGGACTGGTTCCTGGGTGACGAGACCGAGGCGCAGAAGGGCCTGGCGCCCAAAGATCCTCCCGCCACCGGCGTGCCGATGGAGGAGATCCAGCAGACGCTCAAGAACATCAAGCTGCCCAAGGGCTTTCACATCAGCCTATGGGCGCATGACGTCCCGAGCGCGCGCCAGATGGCCTGGGGCGACAAGGGCACGCTGTTCGTCGGCGCGTTCGGCGTCGGCAACGTCTACGCGATCACGGGTCCCGAAGGCAACAAGCAGGTCAAGGTGATCCTCAAGGGCCTGAAGATGCCGACCGGCATCGCGTTCCGCAACGGCGCGCTGTACGTCGCGGACATCGACAGGATCCTCAAGTACGACAACGCCGAGGCGAACCTCGACAGCATGCCGGCGCCGCAGGTGGTGTACGACGATATGCCGTCGTACGTCGCGCACGGCTGGAAGTACCTCGTGTTCGACAAGGAAGGCTGGCTGTGGGTGCCCTTCGGCCCGCCGTTCAACATCGGCATTCCGCCGGTCAGCGTGTCGCAGATCCGGCGCGTCAATCCCGAGAACGGCCTGGCGGAGATCCGCGCGCTCGGCGTGCGCAACAGCGTCGGCGGCGACATCGACCCGCGCACGGGCGACTACTGGTTCTCCGAGAACGCACGCGACTGGCTGAGCGACGATACGCCGAGCGACAAGCTGAACCACATCACCCGCATGGGCGAGCACTTCGGCTATCCGTACTGCCACCAGGGCAACATCCCCGATCCGAAGTTCGCCATGGGGCACAAGTGCTCGGAGTTCACGCCGCCGGTGCTGAACCTCGGCGCGCACGTCGCCCCGCTCGGCATGAAGTTCTACACCGGCAAGATGTTCCCGGCGCAGTACAAGGACAACATCTTCCTCGCCGAGCACGGGTCGTGGAACCGGCACGTGTACCAGGGTGCGCGCATCATGCGCATCATCGTCGATCCGAAGGGCAAGCGCGCCAAGCAGGAGGTATTCGCCTCCGGCTGGCTCAAGGGCAAGCAGGACTTCCACGGCCGCCCCGCGGACGTGATCGTCGCGCCCGATGGCGCGCTGCTCGTCGCCGACGACTGGGCGAACGCGATCTACCGCATCAGCTACGGCAAGTAAGCCCTGCGCTCGCTCCTAGTCCGGACGGCCCTCGCCGCGGCGGCGCTGTCCGCCGCCGCGGCCGCGGGCGCCGCGGATATCGCTGCGGGCAAGGCGAAGTTCGAGCCCTGCCTCGCCTGCCACGGCAGCGGCCCCGCACCGCAAGGGGAAGTCGCGCCGCTGCTCGCGGCGCAGCCCGACAATTTCATCCAGTGGCAGCTGGTGTACTTCCGCACCGAGACGCGCAAGGACGCGTCGATGACGCCGATCTCGCTGCTGCTCAGCAATGAGGACATCCGCAACATCGGCGCCTACCTCGCGTCGCTGCCGCCGCCGAACCCTCCCGTTGGCAAGGACGATCGGCCCGACCTGACCGAGGCGGGCGAGCAGCTCGCGAAAGCAAACCACTGCGCCAGCTGCCACCGAGACGGCTTCGTCGGCAAGGATGCCGTACCGCGGCTCGCGGGGCAGCGCGAGGCTTACCTGCTCAAAGCGTTGCGCGATTTCAAGTCCGGCGCGCGGCGCGGCGGAGGCGTCGCCGCGATGCCCGACGCCGTCTACCCGTTGAGCGACGAGGGCCTGCAGGCGCTCGCGCACTATCTGTCGCGGCTGCGCTAACCGCAAGGCTCGCGACAGGACGCAAACTTTTGACGTTGTATCCTGTCCTTTTGACTTTGCGACGGGAGATGAAGCGATGTCCGATTACGAGAGCAAGCGGGTGAGCCGACGCAGCATCCTGAAGGGCGTGGCGTTGGCTGCCGCAGGCCTTGCCGCGATCCCGGTCGTAGCCCGGGCGGCCGGCACCGTGCCGAAGGCTTCGATGCAATACCAGGATCATCCGAAGGGCGACCAGGACTGCAGCAACTGCGTGCAGTTCATTCCCGGCAAGACGGCGACCGCGATGGGCGAGTGCAGCGTGGTCGCGGGACCGATCAGCCCCAAGGGCTGGTGCGTCGCCTACGTGAAGAAGGGCTGAGCGCGGTTCAGCCGGGCGGCGCGCTCGGCACCCGGATGCCGTCGTAGAGCCAGGCCATGCCTTCGAAGCCCGGGTTCTCCGGATCGGTGCCGGGCTTCGGGGCGAGGAACTGATTGCGCAGCTCGCGCACCACGCCGGCAGCGTGGTAGATGTCGCCGTAGTAGCGCGAGGTGATCTGCACGCGCGCGGTGCGCAGGTAGCGCGCCTCCTGGTACCAGCGAAAAGCCTTCTCCCAGTCGCGGCCGGAGAGCTCCGCGTACGCGGCGAGCACCACGGCGTCCTCGATCGCCATGTTGGCGCCCTGCGCCATGTACTGCAGCGTCGGGTGCGCCGCATCGCCGAGCAGCGTGGCGCGCCCTCTGGTCCACTCGCGCACCGGCTCGCGGTCGCACAGCACCCACATCTTCCAGGCATTGATCTTGGCGAGCAGGCGCTTCACCTGCGGGCGCTCGGCGGCGAACTTCTGGTCGAGCTCCTCGGGATCGCCGTACACGTTCCAGCCTTCCTCGTACTTGTCGCTGTGGAACACGGCGACCAGGTTGTACAGCTCGCCGCGCCGCAGCGGATAGTGCACCAGATGCGTCTTCGGCCCGGCCCACAGCACGACGTTGTTCTGCCACAGGTCGGCGGGCACCTCGGCGCGCGGCAGCACTGCGCGGTAGGCGATGTGGCCGGAAACGCGCGGCTTGGCGTCGCCGAGCAGCTGGTTGCGCACCCTCGACCAGAGGCCGTCGGCCCCGATCAACGCGCAGCCCTCGGCACGCTCGCCGTTCTCCATGTGCGCGACGACGCGCTCGCCGAGGTCCTCGAAGCGCAGCACCTTCTTCAGGACGTTCAGCCCGACGTTCGCCTGCGCCTTGCAGGCCTCCAGCAGCACCTCGTGCAGGTCGGCGCGGTGGATCACGCCGTACAGATAGCCGCCGAAGCGCTCGCGGAATGCGCGCCCGCCGACCGGCAGGCGGATGACGCGCTCGCCGGTGAGCGCATCCATCATGATCATGTTGTCCGGGTGCACCGAGTAGCGCTCGATCGCGTCGGTCAGGCCGAGCACCTCGAACATGCGGTACACGTTCGGTCCGAGCTGGATGCCGGCACCGATCTCCTTGAACTCCGCGCCCTGCTCGAAGACGCGCACGCTCACGCCCTTGCGCGCGAGCGCCAGCGCTGCGGCCAGCCCCCCTATGCCGCCGCCGATGACGAGGACGGGAAGCTCTTTCGGCATCGTTTCACCCGATCAGCAAGTCCGGCCCGACCTCGGCCATGGTCCGGGCTCCGCACAGCCTGAGCGTGCGCTCGATCTCGTCGGTGAGGATGGCGAGTGCGCGGCGCGCGCCCGCCTCGCCCGCGGCGGACGCGCCGTAGAGCGTCGGCCGGCCGATGGCGACCGCCTGTGCGCCGAGCGCCCGCGCCTTTACGGCGTCCGAGCCGCGGCGCACGCCGCCGTCGATCAGCACCGGCACTTTGCCCGCGAGCGCGCTGGCCACCGCAGGCAGCGCCTCGAGCGCGCTGATCGCGCCGTCGAGCTGCCTGCCGCCGTGGTTGGACAGCCATACCGCATCGGCGCCGAGCGCGACGACGCGCTCCGCGTCCTCGGGCCGCGCGATGCCCTTGACGATCAGCTTTCCTTTCCACAGGTCGCGCAGGCGCGCCAGGCCGCGCTCGTCGAACGACGCATCCAGCTGCTGCCCGACCGAGGATGAGGTGGCGATCATGCCGGCGCGCGGGCGACGCTCGAAGCCGCGCAGGTTGACGAGCTCCGGGATTCCGCCCGCCGCGACGATGCGCCAGGCCCAGGACGGATGCGTGAGCCCGGCGAGCAGCTCGCGCCAGCCGGGCTTGAACGGCAGCACGAAGCCGTTGTGCGTGTCGCGCTCGCGCTTGCCGCCGACCGGCAGGTCGACGGTGACGACCAGCGCCTCGTAGCCGGCCGCCCGGGCGCGCGCGACGAGCCCGTCGGTGAACTCGCGGTCGTAGAGCACGTAGAGCTGGAACCACAGGCGGCCGGGCGCCTTGTCCGCGATCTCTTCGATCGTCGCGGTCGCGGTGGTGGAGAGCGTATACGGGATGCCGCAGGCCGCAGCGCTGCGCGCGATCGCGAGGTCGGCGCCCGGCCAGCCCATGCCGATGGCGCCGGTCGGCGCGAC
>DASPRB010000135.1:0-3189 GCA_035624675.1 Burkholderiales bacterium | reverse complement strand
GCGGTCGTCGTGCCAGCGCACCGGCTCCTCGAGCCAGCGCGGCTTCAGCGGCTCGAGCAGGCGCGCGCCCTCGATCGCGGTGGCGAGGTCCCAGCCGCGGTTGACGTCGATCATGAGGTCCGCGTCCCAGCCGATCACCTCGCGCACGACTTCCAGGCGCGCGATGTCCTCCGCGAGCGGCAGGCCGCCGACCTTCGCCTTGAAGCCGCGGTGGCCCTGGCTTTTCAGCATCTGCATCTCGTCCCTGAGCTCGCTCATCCCCTTGCCTTCGCGGTAGTAGGCGCAGGTGACGTACGCGGGCACCTTGTCGCGGAAGCCGCCGAACAGCCGGTACAAGGGCAGCTTCGCCGCCTTGCCGACGATGTCCCAGCAGGCGATGTCGACTGCCGCGGCGATGCGGACGAGCGCCTCGCGCGTCCAGCCCTTCTCGTGCGCGAGGCGCTGCGATGTGAGCGCGAAGAGCTTCTGAAACACGCGCTCGGGCGCGAGCGGGTCTTCGCCCACGACCTGGTCGGCGATGCCGCTCTTGAACGCCTTGATCGGCGCTTCGATCGGCGTGTAGCTCGTGGCGATGCCGAAGCCTTCGATCCCTTCGTCGGTGTGCAGGCGCACCAGGATCTCGTTCGCGCGCGGCACGATGAAGTTGCTCACCCAGTGCGGCGCGCCCTTGTCCGGGGCGCGCAGGATGAACGCTTCGAGGCGGGTGATCTTCATGGTGGTCTTTCTCAGGCTTGGCCGCGCGCGCGCCGCTCCATCGGCAGGAGCGCGTGATAGGTGAACTCGTGCACCGGCGTGTCGACGCCGCACTGGGCGCCGAAGCGCACCATGGCGCCGTTCCAGGCTTCGAGCTCCGAAGGCTTGCCGGCCATCAGGTCGCGCTGCATCGACGCGGTCGCGCCCTCGGGCATCGCTTCGTAGAACTGCCACAGCCCCGTCTTGAAGGACTCGAACAGTGCGTGCCCGCGGCACAGGCCGATCGCGATCCCCTCGTCCATCGCGCGGTCGATGAGCTTGCGCGTCTCGGGCTGCTTCCGCAGGGCGCCCATCGGGCTGCGCGCGAGCGCGCCCAGGCCCGCCCAGGAGGTGACGGTGACGAGCTTCTTCCAGAGCTCGGTGCGGATGTCCTCGCTCACCTTCGCTTCCACCCCGGCCTTGGCGAACGCGGCGCGCAGCTCCTCGGCGCGTCGCGATGCACCGCCGGCGAGCTCGCCGATCTCGACGTAGGCGCCGGCGTTGAAGTGGCGCACCACGCCCGGGGATTCCAGCAGGCAGAATACTTTCGACAGGCCGCCGAGCACGCGCTCCTTTCCGAGCGCCGCGGCGAGCTCGTCGGGCGCCTCCACCCCGTTCAGGAACGGCACCACCATCGTCTGCGGCCCGACGAGCGCTCGCATCGCGGTCGCCGCATCGGGCAGCTGCCAGGTCTTCACGCCGACGAGCACCGCGTCGGCGGGCCCGAGCTCGGCCGGGTCGCTCGATGCGCGCGGCTTCTCCAGCCGCAGGTCGCCCAGCGGGCTGAACACCTGCAGGCCTTTCGTGCGCAGCGCCTCGAGCTGCGCGCCGCGCGCGACGAAGCCGACGTCGTAGCCGGCCGCGGCCAGCCGCGCGCCGTAGAACGCGCCGAGGCCCCCGGCGCCGAAGATCGCGAATTTCATGACAGGCAGGACTTTACCGCATGGAAAATTAGGGACAGACCCTATTTTTCACTATGCGAAAAATAGGGTCTGTCCCTAATTTTCAGGTCCCCGTTTTGACTCGTTCTTCTTCGCGGAAGCGGGCCTGGATCGCCTCGACCTCGTTTCGGTGAGCGATCAGGACGTCGACGCAGTCGGCGTCGAACAGCCGCCCGGCGTGCGCCTTCAGGTAGGCGAACGCGCGCTCGTTCGGCCAGGCGCGCTTGTACGGCCGGTCGGTGGTGAGCGCGTCGAACACGTCGGCCACCTTGGTGATGCGCGCCTCGAGCGGGATCGCCTCGCCCGCGAGGCCGACCGGATAGCCGCTGCCGTCCGGGCTCTCGTGGTGGCAGCCGATGATGTTCCGCAGCATGCCGATGTGCGCGATCGAGCCCAGGCCGAACTCGCGGATCATCACTTCCACCATCTCCAGGCCCTTGGCGACGTGCTCGCGCATCTGCCGGCGCTCCTCCAGCGTGAGCGGGCCTTCCTTGAGCAGCACCGCGTCGGAGATGCCGACCTTGCCCAGGTCGTGCAGCGGCGCGAGGTCGCGGATCAGCTCCACCTGCTCGTCGTTCAGGCCGCGCCGCTCGGCGAGCGCGAGCGCGACGAGGTGCGCGAAGCGCGACATGCGCTCGAGGTGCGCTCCGGTCTCCTCGTCGCGCTGGCGGCTGAACTCGCGCGCGGTCTTCGCGGCGGCGGCGAGCGTGCGCACCGGCTCGAGCGCGTGCAGCACGAGGAGGCGGATCATCTCCGAGTAGATCCACAGCCGGTGCTCCACTTCCGGCGTGAAGAACGCCGGGTCGGAGGAGTCGTAGAACAGAAAGCCGTACAGGTGGCCGTCGTCGCGGATCGGCAGCGTGTAGCTCGAGCGTACGCCCGACGCGAGCACCCGGCGCGCGGCGGCGCTGCGCGGCTCGGCGCCGCCGGAATGCACCAGGATCCGCGGCCGCCCGCTCGCCGCGGCCTCGGCGAGCGACGGGTAGTCGGCGAGCTTCGCGTCGAAGTGCTCGAGCGGCGTGCTGCCGACCGTCGAATGCACGTAGGTGGTGAGGTGGTCGGTGTCCTCGTCGTACACCGCCACCGCGACGCGCTCGAGTCCCTCGAGCTCCTGGCGCAGGCGCGCGTGGATTTCCGCGAGCTTGCGTCCGATCCTTTCGCGGCGGTCGCTCATGCAGATTGGACTGTAGCGCGCGCACCGCGTTCGCTGCAACCGCACGCCGCACGGGGGTATCATGCGGCCGATGCCGCAGCCACCGTATTCGCTGACACGCGGCCTCGCCGGCCTCGGCGGCGCGCTGATCGAGGAGCCGGCGAGCTGGCTGCGCGTGCTGCGCTTCGCCGCGGTGGCGCTGGTCGTCGCCGCGAGCCCGGCGTCGTGGGATCGCGACATGCGCCGCGCGGCGGCGGAGCAGATCCACTTCTCGGCCTGGCAGCCGCTGGCCGGCTTCACCTTCGCGATGGCGCTGCTCAGCTACGTGCTGATCCGCATCGTCGAATCGACCGCGCACGCCTA
>DASPRB010000106.1:0-2602 GCA_035624675.1 Burkholderiales bacterium | reverse complement strand
CCCGGGCCACGCCAAGCGCGTCATGTTCGGCACCTGGAGCTTCCTGCGGCAATTCATGTACACGAAGTTCATCATCGTCACCGACGACGACGTGGACGTGCGCGACTGGAAGGAGGTCGTCTGGGCGGTCAGCACGCGCGTTGATCCGGCGCGCGACACGCTGATCGCCGAGCACACGCCGATCGATTACCTCGATTTCGCGAGCCCCGTGGCCGGCCTGGGCTCCAAGATGGGCATCGACGCGACCGCAAAGTGGCCGGGCGAGACGAGCCGCAACTGGGGCCGGCCGATCGCCATGGATCCGGTGGTCAAGCGACGCGTCGACGAGCTCTGGCGCGAGCTCGGGCTCTAGCGCGGGAGTCCGCCGCGCTCGTACGCCCAGCGCAGCAGCGCTTCGATCGCGGGCTGGGCGTCGCGCGCATGGTCGTGATTCACGATCATCACCACCACCTGGCGCTTCCCTGAGCGGTCGTCGACGTAACCGGCGATCGCGCGCGCGTCGGAGAGCGAGCCGGTCTTGACATGCGCGCGGCCCGCGACCGGGTCGTGCTTCATGTACTTGCGCAAGGTGCCGTCCAGCCCCGGGATCGGCAGCGAGGCGACGAACTCCGGCATCACGGGGCTGGCGAAGGCCGCTTGCAGGAGTTTCGCCAGGGTGGCGGCGCTGATGCGCCCGTCGCGCGACAGACCCGAGCCGTTGTCCATCACCAGTTCCGGGGCCGCGAGCCCCTGGCGCGCGAGCAGCGCCGCAATCGCCTGGCGCGCGGCCTCGGGGCGCGCCGGCGGCCCCGCGCTTTCCGCCGCGAGCGTGAGGTAGAGCTGGCGCGCCATCACGTTATTGGAAAACTTGTTCATATAGCTCACGACCTCGCCGAGCGGGGGCGATTCGTGCGTGAGCAGCAGGTGCGCGCCCTCGGGCAGCGCGCCGTCGCGCGCGCTGCCGGTCCAGCTTCCTCCGAGCTGCTCCCAGAGCTGGCGGAACACGCCGCCCACGTAGTCGCGGTGCGCGAAGAGCGCGAAGTTGCGCTTCTTCTCGCCGCAGTCGAGCGCAAAGCTGCCGGCGAACAGCGCGCGCAAGCGCCCGATCCCGTCGACGCTGCCCGGGGCGGGATCGAAGCGCTCCCCGAGCTGGTCCTCCCAGTCGCCGCAAGGCCCCTCGGTGAGGCGCAGCGCGCTCTCCACCTCGAGCGCCGGCGGGCGCGGCTCGGCGACCACGTGCACCGACCCGCGCCCGGCGTCCGGCAGGAACTCGAAGCGCACCGAATTGAAGTTGAGCAGCAGCGCATCCGGCCCGACGTTGTAGGGTCGAAAGGGCTTGCCGTCGAAGGCCGCCGGGTCGTACGGCCCCGGCTCGAACCAGCTGCGGTCGAGCACCAGGTCGCCGCGCAGCTCGCGCAGGCCACGTTCGCGCAGGCCGAGCAGCATGCGCCAGAAGTCCTCGAAGGTCAGGTGCGGGTCGCCGTAGCCCTTGAGAATCAGCTGGCCGTCGAGCGCGCCATCTTGCTGCGTGCCGGAGGCATATACCTCGGTCTTCCAGCGGTAGGCGGGCCCGAGCAGCTCGAGCGCGGCGTAAGTGGTCACCAGCTTCATGACCGAGGCTGGATTCATTGGCAGGTTGGCGTTCTGGCTAAGCGTCGCGCGTGCGGCGCCCACCGGCTGGACGACGACCGCCACGCTCGACTCGGGGATGCCGGCAGCGCGCAGCGCGCGCGCCACCTCCGAGGGCAGTTGGCTGCGGCCGTAGGAGCAGGTGGTGGCGAGGGCGAGCCCGCAAAAGATCAGCAGTCGGGCGGCGAAGCGCAAGGGGCGGAGCACCCGCGTGATTGTAGTGGAGCCGCCAATTCCCTCTTGAAAACCGGGCGCGTGGCCAATATCATTAGCACTCGCCAAGGGTGAGTGCTACCAATACCCCGATTCGACCCGGGTTGGATTCATCCAACTCTCTGTTTTAAAACAATTATCAACTGGAGATATGCATGAAAATTCGTCCGTTACACGATCGCGTGATCGTCAAACGCATCGAAGAAGAGCGTAAGTCCGCCGGCGGCATCGTCATTCCCGACACCGCCGCCGAAAAGCCCGATCAGGGCGAGATCGTCGCAGTCGGCAAAGGCAAGAAGGGCGAAGACGGCAAGCTGATCCCGCTCGACGTCAAGGTCGGCGACCGGGTCCTGTTCGGCAAGTATTCCGGGCAGACCGTGAAGGTGAAGGGCGATGAGCTCCTCGTGATGCGCGAGGAAGACATCATGGGCGTCATCGAAGGCGCCTGATCCCGCGCGCGTCAATCCGAATCGAATTGCACTAGGAGAGAAGCAATGCCAGCAAAAGAAGTACGTTTCCACGAAGGCGCACGCGCCAAGATGATTCACGGCCTGAACATCCTGGCCGACGCGGTGAAAATTACCCTCGGGCCCAAGGGCCGCAACGTGGTGCTCGAGCGCTCGTTCGGCGCGCCGACCGTCACCAAGGACGGCGTCTCGGTCGCCAAGGAGATCGAGCTGAAGGACAAGTTCGAGAACATGGGCGCGCAGATGGTGAAGGAAGTCGCCTCCAAGACTTCCGATGTGGCCGGCGACGGCACCACCACCGCGACCGTGCTCGC
>DASPRB010000098.1:0-2777 GCA_035624675.1 Burkholderiales bacterium | reverse complement strand
CCCCGGTGCCGCAGCGCACACCCAGATTTCGCTTGTGAGGGCACCCGATATATAGCATTCTCCGGCCCGGGAGCGCTGCGCGTACTGTCATCCTGAGGAGGAGGGACCAGTCATGGCCAAGTCGAAACCACGCAAGTCGCTAGCTGCAGGTTGGACAGGGACGTCGCGCCGACGATTCCTGAAATCAGCGGGGGCGACTGCGGGGATCGCCGCGCTTTCCGCCACCAGCGCGGGTCCGCTCATCCTCGTACGCAACGCGGTGGCCGCGGACAAGGAGTTGAAGATCGTCCAGTGGAGCCACTTCGTCCCCGCGTACGACACCTGGTTCGACGGTTTCGCCAAGGCCTGGGGCGCAAAGAACGGCGTGTCGGTCACGGTCGACCACGTGCCCGTGCAGAACGTTCCGGCACGCGCGGCCGCCGAGGCCTCGGCCGGATCGGGCCACGATCTGTTCGGCTTCAACGGCGCCGGTGGCGCGCACCTGTATCGCAAGTTCTTCATCGACGTCTCCGGTCTCGTGAAGGAGACCGAGAAGAAATACGGCAAGGTTTCCACCATCGGCCGGCAGCTCGGCTACAACGCGGACGACGGATCCTGGTCCGCCTTTCCCGACTACTACATCAACTTCCCGGGCATGTATCAGAAGAGCCTGTGGGACGAGATCGGCATGCTGCCGGATACCTGGGAGAACGTGAGGATCGGCGGCGCGAAGCTCAAGGCGAAGGGCCACCCGGTCGGCATCCCGCTCGGCCACAGCAACGACCCGAGCACGACGTGGCGCGGCCTGCTGTGGTCCTACGGCGCCTCGATCCAGGACGAGCACGGCAAGCGAATCGTCCTGCACAGCAAGGAGGCGATCGAAGCGGTCAAGTATGCCGCCGCGCTCTACAAGGACGCGATGACTTCGGACGTGCTGTCGTGGAACGATTCCAGCAACAACCAGTACATCGACTCCGGCGTCGGCTCGTACATCATCAACCCGATCTCGGCCTACCGCACGGCGCAGACCCTCAACAAGAAGCTGGCCGACGACATCTACGTCATCGAGCCGCCCAAGGGCCCCGTGCGGCAGATCATGGGGGCGGCGTCGGAGTTCTACGGCATCTGGAAATTCGCCAAGAACAAGGAAGCGGCGCTCGAGTTCCTCAGGCATTATTCCGCGAACTGGCCGGAAGCCTTCAAGGCGAGCTCCGGCTACAACAATCCGTGCTTCGCCGGTCTCGTGCCCAAGCCGATGCCGATCCTGGCAGACGATCCGACGTCGACCCCGCGCAACAAGCTGGCGATCCTGCAGGACTCGGACAAGTGGTCCGCCATCCCGGGCTATCCCGGGCCGGCGACGCCCGCGATGGACGAGATCTACTACGCGTTCATCGTCAACGACATGATGGCGAAGGCGGCGACGGGTCAGGCGACCGCCGAAGAGGCGGTCAAGTGGGCCACGGGTCAGTGCGAGGCCATCTTCAAGAAGTGGCAGCACATGGCCTAGTCGGCCGGCGCCCGGTGCGCGCGCATGCGCGCTCCGGGTGAATCCGGCACGGGTCGCGTCCGGGGGGCCTCCATGGCTGCGGTATCGACGAGAGATATCGTCAAGAAGTTCGGCGACGTCCCCGCCGTCAACGGCATTTCGCTGAATGTGCCGGATGGCGAGTTCATGGTGCTCCTGGGTCCCTCGGGCTGCGGAAAGACGACATTTCTGCGCATCATCTGCGGGCTCGAGCGGCAGACAAGCGGCGACCTCCTGATCGGCGGCAACGTCGTCAACGACATTCCGCCGCGCGCCCGCGGCGTGGCGATGATGTTCCAGAGCTACGGCCTGTATCCCCATTTCACCGTGCGCAACAACATTGCGTTTCCGCTGAAGACCCAGAGCGTGCCCTCCGCCGACATTGCAAGGAAAGTGGAGTGGGCGTCGCAGCTGCTCGGCATCGGGCATCTGCTCGACCGGCGCCCGCGCCAGCTCTCCGGCGGCGAGCGCCAGCGCGTCGCGCTCGCGCGCGCGCTCGTGCGCGAGCCGACCGCGCTGCTGCTCGACGAGCCGCTGTCCAACCTCGACGCCAAGCTGCGCGCCTCGGCGCGCCTGGAGATCAAGCAGTTCCAGCAGCGGGTCGGCATCACCACGGTCTACGTGACCCACGACCAGGTCGAGGCGATGGGCATGGGCGACCGCATCGCGGTCATCGACCAGGGGCAGGTGCGCCAGGTGGGAACGCCGACCGAGATCTACGACGATCCCGCCGACCGCTTCGTCGCCACCTTCGTCGGCACGCCGCCGATGAACATCGTCGCCCGCAATGGGGGCTTTCTCGGCTTCCGTCCCGAGAATTTCCTGCCGAAAGACATGATCGACGGCGAGGCCTGCACCGAATTCAGATTCCGCGTCGATCGCTCCGAATACCTCGGCTCCGAGCGGATCGTCTACGGCGCGCTGCACGGCTTCGATCCGAGCCAGGTGATCACGGCGAAATTGCCGCCCGCGCACGTTGCCGACGAATGGATCCGGCCCGGCGAGTGGCATCCCTTCGCCGTGCGCAACAGCGCGTTGCGCAATTTCGACAAGGACGGCAAGCGGGCCGGCCGCGCCTAGGCCGGACCCCTCAGCCATGGCCGCAGTCGCCGATTCCGTCCTCAAACCGGCCTCGCGCTTCCGGTTCATCCTCGACCGGCGCGACGTGCTCGGCTCGCTCTTCGTCGCGCCGGCGATCCTCTACGTGCTGCTGCTGGTCGGCGTGCCGTTCCTGATGGCGGTGTACTACTCGGTCAGCGCCTACACGATC
>DASPRB010000094.1:0-8681 GCA_035624675.1 Burkholderiales bacterium | reverse complement strand
GTGCAAACCGGCGAGCACGCGCGCCGCGCGCTCGGCGTGCACGCGCGACACGACCGAGTCGAACTCGCCGTGCACCAGGTGGATGCGCGCGTCGATGCGCGTGCCGGGCTGCGGCAGGCGCGCGAACTGCGCCGAGAAGGCGACGACCGCGCCCGCCAGGCCGCGCAGCTTCTTGACCGCTTCGAGGGCCACCGTGCCGCCCTGCGAGAAGCCGATCAGCACGGTGCGATGCGCGGGCACGCCGAAATTGGTCTGCTCGCGTCGCACCAGGTCCTCGACGTCGGGCAGCACCGCCTCGACGCGCGCGGCGCGGTTGTCGGCGTTCAGACCGCGGGTGGGAAACCAGTCCTGCGCCTCGCCGCCGCGCGCGCCGGGGGCAAAGCCGCTCGGCACCACCAGCGCCGCGCTCGGAAAGCGCGCCTGGAACTTGAACGCGATCGGGATCATCGACTGCGCCGTGGCGCCGCAGCCGTGCAGGAACACGAACAGGCGGTTTGCCTCGCGCTCCGGCGGGGTGCCGAAGCGATAGACCCTGCCGGAAGACATGCGAGTCATTGTGATCCCTTCGCGTGCGTTCTGTAAACTCCCCGCCCTCCTTGAGTCCGAATCTTCGAAAGCGAAAGGAACTCCATGAGCAGCAAGCAATTCATGTCCGCATTCTGGGCGCTGGCCAAGCCCTACTGGGTGTCGAAGGAGCGGCGCACCGGGGTCGTGCTGCTCGTCGCCGTGGTGGCGATGGCGCTGGTGCTCGTGTGGCTGAACGTCCAGTTCAACCATTGGTATAACGATTTCTACAACACCTTCGAAACGAAGAACCAGAGCGAGTTCTACCGCCAGCTGCTCAAGTTCACGCTGCTCGCTTTTGCCTACATCATCATCATGGTCTACCAGGTCTATCTGCAGCAGATGTTGCAGATCGAGTGGCGCAATTGGCTGAACGAGCGCTTCCTCGCCGACTGGCTCAAGGACCGCGCGTACTACCGGATGCAGCTGCTCGACCGCGGCACCGACAACCCGGATCAGCGTATCGCCGAGGACCTGCGCATCTTCGTCGACAGCACGCTGTCGCTCGGCCTGGGGCTGCTGTCCTCGGTGGTCACGCTGATTTCCTTCGTCACAATCCTGTGGGCGCTTTCGGGCGTGCTCAGTTTCGCTTTCGTGGACATGCAGATATCGATTCCGGGATACATGGTGTGGTTCGCGCTCGTCTATGCCATCGTCGGCTCGTGGCTCACGCACGTAATCGGCCGGCCGCTCATACGCCTAAACTTCGAGCAGCAGCGCTTCGAAGCCGACTACCGCTTCTCACTGGTGCGCCTGCGCGAGAACAGCGAGGGCGTGGCGCTGTACCGCGGCGAAGGTGAGGAGGTCGAAAATTTCCGCGCCCGCTTCGGCAACGTGATCGCGAACTGGTGGGGCATCATGCGCAAGCGCAAGCAGCTCGGCTTTTTCACCATCTCGTACGCGCAGCTCGCGGTCGTGTTCCCGTTCGTCGTCGCCGCACCCCGCTTCTTCTCGGGCGCGATCAAGCTCGGTGGGCTGATGCAGATCGCCTCCGCGTTCGGGCAGGTGCAGGGCGCCCTGTCCTGGTTCATCGACGCGTACACGCAGTTCGCGGCGTGGAAGGCGACCGTCGACCGGCTCACCGGCTTCACCGCATCGCTGGCGCACGTGCGTGCGGAAGCCGAGCGGATCGACGGCGAGCGCGTCGAAGGCGCCACGTCGACGCTCGCGCTGGAAGGCCTTGCGCTCGCGCTGCCGCAGGGCCAGCCGTTGCTCGCGCCGAGCACGCTGGAGCTCAAGCGCGGCGAGCACGTGCTGGTCACCGGCCCTTCGGGCGCAGGCAAGTCGACGCTGTTTCGCGCGCTCGCCGGCATCTGGCCGTACTGGAAGGGAAGGGTCTCGCTGCCGAACGGCAGCCGGCTGCTGTTCCTGCCGCAGAAGCCCTATCTGCCGATGGGCACGCTCAAGCACGCGGTGTGCTACCCGGGCGACCACAAGGTGATCGGCGACGGGGAGGTGCGCGAGGCGCTCGCCGCGGTCGGGCTCAGGCAATTCGCTGGCGAGCTCGACCGGCGCGAGAACTGGGCGCAGGTGCTCTCCGGCGGCGAGCAGCAACGGCTCGCCTTTGCGCGCGCGCTGCTCACGCACCCGGACTGGCTGTTTCTGGACGAGGCGACCTCGGCGCTGCCCGACGACGATCAGGCGGCGCTCTACCGCCTGCTGGGCGAGCGGCTGCCGAAGACGACGCTGGTGTCGATCGGCCACCGCGCGAGCCTCGCGGGCTTCCACGAGCGGCGGCTGGCCTGGCAGGGCGCCGGCGAGGGTGCACCGCACCTCGCGCCGGCGTAGCGGGCGCGGGCTCCCTAGGCCGCGGCGCGCCGCCGTGGCTCGGCGAGGACGTGTTTGAGGTATTGCCCGGTGTAGCTCGCCTTGTTGGCGGCGATCTGCTCCGGGCTGCCCTGCGCGACGATGCGCCCGCCTCCATCGCCACCCTCGGGGCCGAGGTCGACGATCCAGTCGGCGGTCTTGAGCACGTCCAGGTTGTGCTCGATCACCACCACGCTGTTGCCGGCGTCGCGCAGCCGCCGCAGCACGTCGAGCAGCAGCTTGATATCGTGGAAGTGCAGCCCGGTGGTGGGCTCATCGAGGATGTACAGCGTGCGTCCGGTTTCGCGCTTGGACAGCTCGAGCGAGAGCTTGACGCGCTGCGCTTCGCCGCCCGAGAGCGTGGTCGCGGACTGCCCGAGGCGCAGGTAGCCGAGCCCGACGTCGCTCAGGGTCTGCAGCTTGCGCGCGATCACCGGCACGGCGGAGAACAGCGCGCTCGCCTCGCTCACGGTCATCTCGAGCACGTCGTGGATGCTGCGTCCCTTGTAGCGGATCTCGAGCGTCTCGCGGTTGTAGCGCCGGCCGTGGCAGACATCGCAGGGCACGTAGATGTCGGGCAGGAAGTGCATCTCCACCTTGATCAGCCCGTCGCCCTGGCAGGCTTCGCAGCGCCCGCCCTTGATGTTGAAGGAGAAGCGCCCCGGGTCGTAGCCGCGCGCGCGCGCTTCGGGAACCCCGGCGAACAACTCGCGGATCGGGGTGAAGAGCCCCGTGTAGGTGGCGGGATTGGAGCGCGGCGTGCGGCCGATCGGGCTCTGGTCGACGCTGATCACCTTGTCGAGCTGCTCGATGCCGGAGAGCGACTCGTAGGGCGCAGGCTCCAGGGCGCTGCCGTAGAGCTGCCGCGCGAGCGTCGCGTACAGGGTGTCGTTTATGAGGGTCGATTTGCCCGAGCCCGACACGCCGGTCACGCACACGAGCAGTCCGAGCGGCAGATCGAGGTCGATGTTCTTCAGGTTGTTGCCGCGCGCGCCGCGCAGCGCGAGTCGCCTGCGCCCCGGGCGGTTGCGCTGGCGCGGCACCTCGATCTTGAGCGCGCCGGCGAGATAGCGACCGGTCAGCGAGCGCTCGTCGGCGAGGATCTCGGCCGGCGTGCCGGCGGCGATCACCTGGCCCCCCGCCTCGCCTGCGCCCGGCCCCATGTCGAGCACGTAGTCCGAGGCGCGGATCGCTTCCTCATCGTGCTCGACGACGATCACCGAGTTGCCCAGGTCGCGCAGGCGCTTGAGCGTATCGATCAGGCGCGCATTGTCGCGCTGATGCAGCCCGATCGATGGCTCGTCCAGCACGTACATGACGCCCGTGAGCCCCGAGCCGATCTGGCTTGCGAGGCGGATGCGTTGCGCCTCGCCGCCCGACAGCGTGTCGGCGGATCGGTCGAGCGACAGATAGTCCAGGCCCACGTTCACCAGAAACTCCAGTCGGTTGGCGATCTCGCGCACGATGCGCTCGCCCACTGGTCCACGCGCCCCAGGTAGCTTGAGCCTCTGGAACAGTACGAGCGTTTCTCTGAGCGGCAGGTGCGATACCTCGTAGATCGGTCGCCCGTCGAGCAGGACGTGGCGTGCTTCGCGCCGCAGACGCGTGCCGCCGCATTCCGGGCAGGCCTTGCGGTTCAGGTACTTGGCGAGCTCCTCGCGCACGACCGCCGAGTCCGTCTCACGGTGGCGCCGCGCGAGGTTGGGGATGATTCCCTCGAAGGCGTGCTCCTTGACGTTCGTGCGGCCGCGCTCGCCCGGATAGCGGAAGGCGATCTTCTCCTTGCCGGAGCCGTACAGCAGCAGCTGCTGCACCCGGTCCTCGAGCGCCTCCCAAGGCTGCTCGATGTCGAAGTGGTAGTGCTGCGCGAGCGACTGCAGCATGGAGTAGTAGAAGTGGTTGCGCCGGTCCCAGCCCTTGATCGCTCCGCCGGCGAGGCTCAGGTTGGGATGGGCAACGACACGCTTTGGATCGAAGTATTCGACCGTGCCGAGACCGTCGCAGCTCGGGCAGGCACCCATCGGATTGTTGAACGAAAACAATCGCGGCTCGAGCTCGGCGAGGGCGTAGCTGCACGTCGGGCAGGCGAAGCGCGACGAGAACAGGTGCTCCTTGCCGCTTTCGGTCTCGACCGCCACCGCGCGCCCCTCGGCGTGGCGCAGCGCCGTCTCGAACGACTCGGCGAGGCGCTGCTTCACCTCGGGCCGCAGCCTGAGACGATCGATCACCACGTCGACCGAATGCTTGACGTTCTTGGCGAGACGGGGCGCCGAATCGAGATCGAACACCCTGCCGTCGATGCGCACGCGCGTGAAGCCCTGCGCGCGCAGCTCGTCGAGCAGCTCGCCCTGCTCGCCCTTCCTGCCCGCGACCACCGGCGCGAGCACCATGAGCTTCGTGTCCTCGGGCAGTGCGAGCACATGATCGACCATCTGCGCAACCGACTGCGCTTCGAGCGGCAGCGCGTGCTCGGGGCAGTAAGGGGTGCCGACGCGCGCGTACAGCAGGCGCAGGTAGTCGTGGATCTCGGTCACCGTGCCGACCGTCGAGCGCGGATTGTGGCTCGCCGCCTTCTGCTCGATCGAAATCGCCGGTGACAGTCCTTCGATCAGGTCGACGTCGGGCTTCTCCATCAGTTGCAGGAACTGGCGCGCGTAGGCCGACAGCGACTCGACGTAGCGCCGCTGCCCCTCGGCGTACAGCGTGTCGAACGCGAGCGAGCTCTTGCCCGAGCCTGACAGGCCGGTGATCACCACGAGCCGGTTGCGCGGCAGCTCGACGTTGAGATTCTTGAGGTTGTGGGTGCGCGCCCCGCGGATGCGGATCGAATCCATATGCTGCCGCTGCGCGGCGAGCGAGAAAGGAAACCTGCTACTATAACGGGTTCTCGGCGGGTCATTCCACCCTTCGATCATTCCGGCACTGGCAGACGAGCGCCCATGGATTCCTCACGCATGAGCCCAGCAGAGCGGCGCGCCGGCGCGTCGCTCGCGTCGCTCTTCGGCCTGAGAATGCTGGGGCTGTTCTTCATCCTGCCGCTGCTTTCGGTCGAGGCGCACAAGCTCGCAGGCGGGGAGAATCTGACCCTGGTCGGGCTGGCGCTCGGCGCGTACGGTCTGACCCAGGCATTCATGCAGATCCCCTTCGGCATGGCCTCCGACCGCTGGGGGCGCAAGCCGGTCATCGTCGTCGGACTCCTGCTGTTCGCGGCCGGCAGCGTGCTTGCGGGAGCGGCGCACAGCATCTATACCGTGATCGCCGGCCGCGTCGTGCAGGGAGCGGGCGCTATCTCCTCGGTAGTCGTCGCGCTCGCGGCCGACCTGACGCGCGAGCAGCAGCGCACGAAAGCGATGGCGATGATCGGCAGCACCATCGGCTTGGCGTTCGCGCTCTCGCTGGTCATCGCCCCGGTGCTCTACCGGTGGATCGGATTGAGCGGAGTGTTCTTCGTAACCGGAGGACTCTCGCTGCTGGCGATCTGGCTCCTGTTCACGGGCGTCCCCAAGGCGCCGCAGCCGACGCATGCCGAACCGCCCATACGCGCGCGCGACCTCCCGGCGCTGCTGATGCAGCCGGAACTGATGCGTTTGAACGTCGGCATCTTCGCGCTGCACGTGTCGCAAATGGCGATGTTCGTGGTGGTGCCGCCGATGCTCGTGGAAGCGGGGTTGCCGTTGCAGTCGCACTGGAAGTTCTATCTGCCGGTCGTGCTCGCGTCGTTCATCCTGATGGCGCCGGCGGTGTTCTATGCCGACCGGCGCAGTCATCACAAGACGGTGCTAGTCGCTACGGTGCTGCTGCTTGCGCTGGTCGAGCTGGGGCTCGCGGCCGCGCCGGACCGCATCATGCCGCTCGCCGGGCTGATGCTCGCCTTCTTCGTCGCCTTCAACGTGCTCGAGGCGCTGCTGCCCTCGCTGGTGTCGCGCATCGCGCCGGCGCGCGCGCGCGGCACCGCGATCGCGGTGTACAACACGACGCAGACGCTCGGCCTGTTCGCCGGCGGCGTCCTCGGCGGGTGGCTGGCGCACGCGCACGGCCCCGCCGCGGTGTTCAGCGCCTGCGCCAGCCTGGCGGCGATCTGGCTGCTGGCGGCGGCCGGCATGCGTCCGCTTGCGCCCAGGCATGTCAACGGATTGGCGCAGTCCGACGTTTCCCGCTCTGGGGGAGCTTGAGCCCGCAGGCCCGGTGGCCGCGGGAGGACTCGCGATGGGGAGGAACACATGGCTTCTGTGAACAAGGTGATTCTGGTCGGCAATCTGGGACGCGATCCCGAGACGCGCTATATGCCGGACGGCGCGGCGATCACGAACGTATCGGTGGCCACGTCGTACCAGTGGACCGACAAGGCAAGCGGCGAGAAGAAGGAGGAAACCGAGTGGCACCGGGTGGTCTTCCGTGGGCGGCTCGCGGAGATCGCCGGCGAATACCTGAAGAAGGGCTCGCAGATCTACGTGGAAGGGCGGCTGCGCACGCGCAAGTGGCAGGACAAGGAGGGGCAGGACCGCTATACCACCGAGATCATGGGCGACACGATGCAGATGCTGGGCGCGCGCGGCGGCTCGGGCGAGCCGCGCGGCGAGCCGCGCGCCGAGGCGCCCGCGGCGCCCGCGGCACCGAAGGGCGAAGCCAAAACAGCGGCGAAGAAGCCGGCGGGCAAGTTCGACGACATGGAAGACGACATTCCTTTCTAGGACCGAGGGCCGCCATGCCGATCTACGAGTACCGCTGCGCCGATTGCGGCTTCGAGGAAGAGTACCTGCAGAAAGTCTCCGAGCCGCCGCTCACCGTTTGCCCTAAGTGCGGCAAGCCTTCGTTCCGCAAGAAGTTGAGCGCGGCAGGCTTCCAGCTGAAGGGCAGCGGTTGGTACGCGACCGATTTCCGCGGCGGCAGCAAGCCCGAGGCGAATAAAGAGGCGAAGCCGGAGAGCAAGGCGGAGGCCAAGAGCGAGGCTGGTAGCGAATCCAAGGCTGCGGCGAAAAAACCGGACGCGCCCGCGAGCGGCGGGACGACCACGTCCTAGCCACCGTGAGAAAGTATTTCATCACGGGGCTGCTGATCTGGATCCCGCTCGTCATCACGATCTGGGTGCTCAAGATCGTGGTCGATACCCTCGACCAGAGCATGGAGCTCGTCCCGGAGGGCTGGCGTCCCGAGCATTGGCTCGGCGTGCACGTGCCGGGCTTCGGCGTGGCGCTCACGCTGATCATCGTCTTCATCACCGGGGTGCTGGCCGCGAATTTCATCGGCGAGCGCCTGGTGCGCATCTGGAACGAGCTGCTGCACCGCATCCCCTTCGTTTCGTCGATCTACTCGAGCGTGAAGCAGGTGTCGGACACGCTGTTCTCGTCGTCCGGGCAGGCCTTTCGCAAGGCGCTGCTGGTGCAATGGCCGCACCAGGGCATGTGGACCATCGCCTTCCAAACGGGCATTCCCGGGGGCGACGTCGCCAACTACTTGCGCGGAGAATTCGTTAGCGTGTACGTGCCGACCACGCCGAACCCGACCGGAGGCTATTTCGTCATGCTGCGGCGCGCCGATGTCATCGAGCTCGAGATGAGCGTCGACGAGGCGCTCAAGTACATCATATCCATGGGGGTGGTGGCGCCGCCTGCGAGGCCTGAACGGACGACTGTCGGAAGCTGAGCTAGGGAAGCGGGATCCAGGAAATGCGAACGCACTATTGCGGCGAGCTGAACGCCGACCTCATCGACCAGACCGTGACGCTTTGCGGCTGGGCGCACCGCCGGCGCGACCACGGCGGCGTCATTTTCATCGATCTGCGCGACCGAGAAGGCCTCGCTCAGGTCGTGTTCGATCCGGATCGAGCCGAGGCGTTCGGCATCGCCGACCGCTCGCGCAACGAGTACGTGCTCAAGGTGAGCGGCAAGGTGCGCCGCCGCCCGCAGGGCACCGTCAACCCCAACCTGCGCTCGGGCGAGGTCGAGGTGCTCGCGCAGGAGGTGGAGGTACTCAACCCGTCGGCGACGCCGCCCTTCCAGCTGGACGACGAGAACCTGTCGGAGAACACCCGGCTCACCTATCGCGTGCTCGACCTGCGGCGCGAGCCGATGCAGCGGAACCTGCGCCTGCGCTACCGCGTGGCGATGACGGTGCGCCGCTACCTCGACTCGCACGGCTTCATCGACATCGAGACGCCGATGCTGACGCGATCGACGCCCGAGGGCGCGCGCGATTACCTGGTGCCCTCGCGCGTGCACCCGGGAGAATTCTTCGCGCTGCCGCAGTCACCGCAATTGTTCAAGCAACTCCTGATGGTCGCCGGCTTCGACCGCTACTACCAGATCGTGAAG
>DASPRB010000081.1:0-2190 GCA_035624675.1 Burkholderiales bacterium | reverse complement strand
CCGGTGATGCCGGCGTCGATCTCGATCACCTGCTCGAGGTCGGCCGGCTGCGCGCCGCGCACGCGCAGCGCGCCTTCACCGGCGGGAGTATCGGTGCTTTTTTTGCGGTAAATCAAGTCGGCGCCTCCGCGACCGGACTAGCGTACAAAACCGGCTTTTGGGTACCGGAATACGTTACCCCAGGCGCCGCACCCATCCAAGAGGAGGATCGTCATCATGAACTTTCGCAGCAGCATCGCCGTTCTAGGACGGATCGTATCGGTCGCCGCGCTCGCCTTCGCCGCGCACGCGCAGGCGCAGAAGGAGCCGATCAAGATCGGCGCATTCCTGTCGGTCACCGGGCCGGCCGCGTTCCTCGGCGACCCGGAGCAAAAGACCCTCGAGCTGTACGTGGAGAAGATCAATGCCGGCGGCGGCGTACTCGGCCGCAGGCTGAAGCTGATCTCCTACGACTCGGCGGGCGACGCCGAGAAGGCGCGCACCTTCGTCAAGCGCCTGATCGACGAGGACAAGGTCGACGCGATCGTCGGCGGCTCGACCACCGGCGAAACGATGGCGGTGATCCCGCTCGTCGAGCAGGCCCAGGTGCCCTTCATCTCGCTGGCCGGCGCCGTGGTGATCGTCGAGCCGGTGAAGAAGTGGGTGTTCAAGACCCCGGCCACCGACCGCATGGCCTGCGAGAAGATCTTCCAGGACCTGAACGCCCGCAAGATCTCCAAGATCGGCCTCATCTCCGGCTCGGGCGCCTTCGACAAGTCGATGCGCGCGCAGTGCATCGCGGTCGCGCCCAAGTACGGCGTCGAGATCGTGGGCGACGAGACCTACGGTGCGCAGGACACCGACATGACCGCGCAGCTCACCAAGCTGCGCCAGAATACGCAGGTCCAGGCGGTGCTCAATTGCGGCTTCGGCGCAGGTCCCGCGATCGTCACCAAGAATTTCCGCCAGATCGGCATGAGCGTGCCGCTGTACCAGTCGCACGGCGTCGCCTCCAAGGAGTTCATCAAGCTCGCCGGCGACGCCGCCAACGGCGTGCGCCTGCCTGCCGCAGCGCTGCTCGTGGCCGACACGCTGCCCGCCAACGATCCGCAGAAGCACGTGGTGCTTTCCTACACTCACGAGTACGAGGCGCGCTACCACCAGGACGTGTCGACTTTCGGCGGCCACGCCTACGACGGCCTGATGCTCATTACCCAGGCGATGAAGAACGCCGGCACCACCGACGACGCGAAGGTGCGCGACGCGCTCGAGCAGATCCACGGCTTCATGGGCATCGACGGCGAGTTCAACTTCTCGCCGACCGACCACATGGGCCTGAGCCTCGGTGCATTCCGCATGCTGGAGATCCAGAACGGCAACTGGACGCTGGTGAAGTAGCGGCGGGGGGCCGGCGGCGCCCCGCCGTCGGCCGCGCCGGGCTCGCGCCATGAGCGCACAGCTGCTGCAGTTCCTGTTCGCGGGGCTTACCGCCGGCGCGATCTACGCGCTCGTCGCGCTCGGCTTCTCGATCATCTACAACGCGAGCCAGGTCATCAACTTCGCCCAGGGCGAGTTCGTGATGATCGGCGGCATGGCAACGGTGTCGTTCCTGCACCTCGGCATGCCGCTGCCGCTCGCGGCCCTCGCCGCGGTGGCCGCGACCACGCTGGTTGCGCTGGCGCTCGACAAGCTCGCCGTCGAGCGTGCGCGCGGCGCCTCGGTGGTGACGCTGATCATCATCACGATCGGCGCCTCGATCCTGCTGCGCGGCCTGGCGAGCCTGGTATGGGACAAGAACATCCACGCGCTGCCCGCTTTCACCGGCGACAAGCCGATCGCGCTCGGCGGGGCGACGCTGCTCCCTCAGAGCCTGTGGGTGCTCGGCGTCTCGCTCGCGATCCTCGCGGCGCTGTGGTGGTTCTTCAACCGCACGCTGCACGGCAAGGCGATGCTCGCGACCGCCCACAACCCGCTCGCCGCCCGGCTGGTCGGCATCAGCGTGCGGCGCGTGCTGCTCGTATCCTTCGGCCTGTCCGGCGCGCTCGGCGCGCTTGCAGGGATACTCGTCGCGCCGATTACCTTCACCGCCTGGGACATCGGCGTGATGCTCGGCCTGAAGGGCTTCGCCGCGGCGATTCTCGGCGGGCTGGGCAGCGGCCCGGGTGCCGTGCTCGGCGGGCTCGTCCTCGGCCTGGTCGAAGCGCTCGCCGC
>DASPRB010000079.1:0-2579 GCA_035624675.1 Burkholderiales bacterium | reverse complement strand
CGCAACGCGCTCGACCGCGCGCGCCTGCGCCAGGCGAAGCGCCTGTTCGAGCAGCGCGGCGCGCGCCTGACGCGCGAGGCGCTGATGACCATCACGGCCGCGGACATCCGCGCGAGCCGCGTGTTCGAGGACAAGGGGGAGGAGACATGACGCTGCAGGCGCTGATCTTCGACGTCGACGGCACCATCGCGGACACCGAGGAAGTGCACCGCCAGGCGTTCAACGCCGCGTTCCTGGCGATGGACCTGTGGTGGAACTGGGGCCCGGCCGAGTACATGGAGCTGCTCAAGATCTCGGGCGGCCCGGAGCGAATCGCGCATTATGTCTCGCGGCTGGACGTGGCGGCGACGGAAAAGCAGCGGCTCGCCGGCCTGGTGCCCGCGATCCACAGGGAAAAGACGCGTCTCTACCACGAGCTGATCTCGGGCGGCCGCGCTCCGCTTAGACCGGGGGTGCTGCGACTGATCGAGGAGGCGCGCGCCGCGGGGCTGCGCCTCGCGCTCGCAGCCACCAGCACCACCGCGAACATCGAGGCGCTGGTGTCGGCAGCGCTTGGGCCCATGGCGCTCGGCTGGTTCAGCGCGGTCGCGAGCGCCGACGACGTACCGCACAAGAAGCCGGCGCCGGATCTGTATCTGCGCATCCTCGGCACTCTGCGTCTGCCCGCGGCGGACTGCGTGGCGAT
Organism: Burkholderiales bacterium; assembly: GCA_035624675.1. Classification (GTDB taxonomy): domain Bacteria; phylum Pseudomonadota; class Gammaproteobacteria; order Burkholderiales; family SG8-39; genus DAHVFK01. The sequence continues at coordinate 1,894 of DASPRB010000079.1, read as the reverse complement.
CGAGGATTCGGAGAACGGCGTGCGCGCCGCGGTGGCTGCCGGCCTCTACACCATCGCCACGCCGTCGCGCTGGACCACGACACAGCAATTCGCGGAGGCGGACCTGGTGCTCTACAGCCTCGGGGACGCGGATGCACCGCTCGATCCCGTGACGGCAAAAGCGATCGGGGCCCCGCAGCTCGGGCTGCGCCAGATCCGGGCGTTGCACGCTGCGCGTGCCGCGCGCGCCGCCTAGGAGGGCGCATGCGGCAAGAGAAAACGATCACCGAGTTCATCATCGGCGAGCAGCGCAAGCTGCCCGGCGCGAGCGGCGGCTTCACAGCGCTGCTGAACGACATCCGGCTGGCCTGCAAGCGCATCGCCTACATGGTCGGCAAGGGCGCGCTCGCCGACGTGCCCGCGGGCGAGCTGCGCGCGGTGGCGAACGACACTTTCGTGCGCACGAACGAGTGGGGCGGACACCTCGCGGCGATGGCCTCGGAGGCCGAGCAGGGCGTGCACGGAATCCCGCCCGTCCATCCGCGCGGGCGCTACCTGCTCGCCTTCGACCCGCTGTGCGGCGCGCCGAGCCTCGCGGTGAACGCGGTCGCGGGGAGCATCTTCTCGGTGCTGCGCGCACCCGAGGGCGCCGCCGAGCCTGGCGAGCGGGACTTCCTGCAGCCGGGCGCAGCGCAGGTTTGCGCCGGCTATGCGATCTACGGCCCGACGACCATGCTGGTGCTCGCGCTGGAGAGCGGCGTGAACGGCTTCACGCTCGACCGCGAGATCGGCGAGTTCATGCTCACCCATCCCGAGATGCGCATCCCGGAGGAGAGCTCGGAGTTCGCCGTCGACACCGCCAATGCGGCCCACTGGCCGCCGGCGGTCAAGCGCTACGTCGACGAGTGCCTCGCCGGGCGCGCCGGACCGCGCGGCCGGGACTTCTACATGCGCTGGGCGGCATCGCTGGTGGCCGACACGCACCGCATCCTGATGCAGGGCGGGGTGTTCCTGCATCCCTACGACGAGCGCAAGGCGGACGGCGCTGCCGGCCACCACCTGCTGTTCGAGGCGAATCCCATCGGGTATCTCATCGAGCGTGCGGGCGGGCGCGCGAGCGTCGGTGCGGGCCCGTTGCTCGACGCGGTGCCCGTGGCCCTTAAGCAGCGCGCCTCGCTCATCTTCGGCTCGCGCCGCGAGGTCGAGCGTCTCGAGCAGTACTACCGCGACCGCAACCAGCGCGACTTCGACGCGCCGCTGTTCGGCACGCGCGGCCTGTTCCGCGCCTCTGCCGAGCTCTAGAAAGGACGGGCATGTCGGCCAAGCATCCGATCATCGCGATCACGGGCTCCTCCGGAGCCGGCACGACCTCGGTATCCAAGACCTTCGAGCAGATCTTCTACCGCGAGAACGTCAAGGCCGCGTTCATCGAGGGCGACGCCTTCCACCGCTACGACCGCGAGCAGATGAAGGTCAAGATGGCCGAGGAGCTCGCGCGCGGCAACCACCACTTCAGCCACTTCGGTCCCGAAGCGAACCTGTTCGCCGAGCTCGAGCAGCTGTTCCGCGACTACGCGGCGCACGGCACGGGGCGCACGCGAAAGTACCTGCACAACGACGCCGAGGCGGCCCCGTACAAGCAGAAGCCGGGCACCTTCACTGCCTGGGAGCCGCTGTCCGAAGGCACGGACATGCTCTTTTACGAGGGCCTGCACGGCGCGGTGGCGCACGGCGGCGTCGACGTCGCGGCGCAGGTCGACCTGCTGATCGGCGTGGTGCCGGTGATCAACCTGGAGTGGATCCAGAAGCTGCACCGCGACCGCGCGACGCGCGGCTACTCGACCGAGGCGGTGACCGACACCATCCTGCGGCGCATGGAAGACTACGTGCACTACATCATCCCGCAGTTCTCGCG
>DASPRB010000077.1:0-10270 GCA_035624675.1 Burkholderiales bacterium | reverse complement strand
CTCCGCGCTACCGGGGCGGAAGCTGAGCACCAAACCGGTTCGCGTCTTGAACTGCCTGTGCGGCACGGCGTTCCCACTCTCGTCAAAGATACCAACCCGCCAGACGTCCTTAAGCCCATCGAGATGAATGTGATAGTAGGGTGGGCAGAGGCCATTCTTGGTGCAACCGGGACACGTGAACTTCACCTGGCAGTTCTCGGCGACTGGGTCGAGCACGATGCAGCCTCTTACAGGACAGCTGAGCTTGATTAGATTCTTCGCCAGCACTGGACTCGAGTCGCATAGCTGCGGCTGCGACGCACAGGTATCGACGGGAATGGGGTCGGAAGCAACGAAGAAGAACGGGTCGATCGACGCCTTGACCACCGAGCCGTCGGGGGCGTGCAATTGCCCGCTGGTGAAATCGGCGCGGCGCCGATAGGTCACCCCCAGAGGAAAATCCGCCAAAACCGGAGCGTTGTTCCCCGAGAAGATTCCGTAGAAATTCGCGCCGACCGCCATTAAATAGTTGTAGTCCCCGAGCGGTCCTCCCGCCACTTTGGGGCCCAGCGTGTCGTGGGGCGGCAATCCGGCTTTGTGAAGGACGATGTCGGCCCTCGATGACGCCGCAAAGTCCCCCGGGGAGCGCACGAGGTGCGTCTCCCATTGGTCCCCGGCGACAAATGCCTGGTACAGGAACCCGACGGTGCCCCGATCGTTGATCGCGACGCTCGGGTTCAAGGCATTGGGTACCGTTAGGAGATCGCCGCTCCAGGTCTGACCGCCGTCAGACGAGCTGCGCAAGTGAAGCGTGTAGTCGGAAGCGCTCGTGCCCTGGCCCCAGGCAACGAAGACTCGCTGGCCGTCCGAGGGGTCGACGGCGAGCGAGATATGGCCGGTGATCCGCTCGCCACCGAGCGTGGGTGGGCTGGATTCGTTTCTAACGATCCAAGGAATCGAGAACCCTTGGGCGACGATTTTGCCGCGCAGCTGATCGCTGGGCTCCTTCAGTGCACCATAAGCCTCGGTCACATCGCCCTGAACCCACGTGTCATCGCGTACTACGATCAGGCTGGCCGTACCCGGGCTGCTGTCGCATGCGCCGGTAAACTGGAAGAACGCGGCGTAGACGACGCCGCTTCCGTGTACCGCGGGCCGAACCGGGCCGCCCGCATCTTCGCAAGTCCCGTGACGATCGACGGAGGGAAACGTCGGGTCAAATTTTTGATTGATAGTAGGGTCCTGAGACCACGACGCGGCATCGAGTGAACGTTTGATCTGTGGCGTATTCGTACAATTGCATTCATTGCTGAAACCAACGTAGACGCGATCCTGTGCGGTTCCCGAACCTGTCGAAGTGGTGATCGCTTCCACCCAGGGCTGGTCCGCCACCTCGTTGTCATCATCGGTAAGCAGATCCATCGAGGTGGAACGAGCGAAATCGCGGCTTCGGAGGATTTTGAGCTCGCGCACGGCGCTGTCACCTGAGCCGGTCTTTTTCAGGGCGGCGACGTACAATATATTGCTCGACGAGCCAAAGCGAAGCGTGATGTCGCCTGTTCCGGTTTCGGAATTGTTAAAGGGCAGGATCTTGTTCAACTTCCAGTGCAAGCCGCCATCAGTCGAAACGTAGATCGGTGCTTTGGAGCCTGACGGGGCCGGCGTGAAAGCCGACGCGGCGATCTGCATGGGGTTTGCCGGATTGACGGCGACGCTCGGCTCGCTATCCCTGCGCATCTCGGCGCCTTGGTCCGGATGCACGATGTCGACGACCCTCACTCCCCCGGGCGGCACCAATTCCTGAGAATAGGCGGCGGACGACAGCGCGACCGCTGCGGCACTTGCGCAGAGCAGCGCGGCGCGTTGCCAGGATAGCGACCTCATGCGTTCCTCCCCCTCGGCCGTACCGGCGCGAACAAGGAAAGCCGATCAACTTCGTGCGCTTGGCGAGTGTACGCCTGCGCGGGCGTCAGCGGGGCAAGAGGATCATCTTGCCGAGCACGCCGCGCTGAGTGAAGCGCGCGAGCGCGTCGGCGAAGCGCTCGAGCGGATAGCGTTCGCTCACGTAGGGCTTGAGCTGGCCTTCGGCCCACAGGGCGTAGAGCTCGGCCTGCACGCGCTGCACCCACACGGGCTCGCGCTCGCGGTAGTCGCTCCACTGCAGCCCGGTGGCGGCGATGTTCTTGAGCAGCAGGTAGTTGGCCTTGATCTCGGGCAGGCGCATCGAGGCGAAGCCGACCACCACCAGGCGCCCGCGCCAGGCGAGCGCGCGCAGGCTGGCGTCGAACACCTCGCCGCCGACGTTCTCGAGCACGATGTCGACGCCGCGCTTGCCCACCGCGGCGTACACCTGCTCGCGCAGGCTGTTCCTCAGGTCGGGCGCGGACAGATCGATCACGTGGTCGGCGCCGTGTCGGCGGCACAGCTCGCCTTTTTCCGGGCTGGTGACCCCGGCGAGCACGGTGGCGCCGAGCGCCTTGGCGAGCTCGACGCCGGCGAGGCCCACACCGCCGGAGGCGCCGGTGACCAGCACGCTCTCGCCCTTGGCGAGCGCCGCGCGCTCGACGAGCGCGAAGTGCGAGGTCTGGTAAGCGAGGCCGAGCGCGGCGCCTTCCTCGAAGCCGAGCGCCGCGGGCATGCGGTAGCAGGTCGCCTCGGGGGAGAGCACCTTCTCCGCGTAGCAGCCGTACTCGCGCTGCGCCATGACGCGGTCGCCCAGCTTGATGCGCGCCACGCCCGCGCCCACCGCGCTCACCACGCCGGCCACCTCCTTGCCCGGGGTGAACGGGCGCGGCGGCAGGAGCTGGTAGCGTCCCTCGATCACCAGCATGTCGGGGTAGTTGACGCCGATCGCGCGCGCGTCGATCACGACCTCGCCCGGGCCGGGGGCTGGGTCGGGCAGGGGCTCGACGCCTTGCGCCGCGGCGGGGCCGTGCTCGCGGACGACGACCGCGCGCATGCTAGCGGACCTTTTCCATGAAGCTGCGCCCGATCAGCTGGCGATGGATCTGGTTGGTGCCTTCCCAGATCTGCGTGATCTTGGCGTCGCGCATCAGGCGCTCGACGCGGTAGTCCTTGCAGTAGCCGTAGCCGCCGTGCAGCTGCACCGCCTCGGTGGCGATGCGCATCGCGAGGTCCGAGGCGCGCAGCTTGGCGATCGAGGCCTCGATGCCGATGTCGGCGGCGCCCGCGTCGACCAGGCGCCCCACGTGCCACAGCCAGGCCTCGCATTGCGCGAGCTCGGCGGCGAGGTCGGCGATCAGGAACTGGATGCCCTGGAACTCGACGACGCGCCGACCGGACTGGCGCCGCTCGTTGATGTAGGCGAGCGCATCGCCGAAGGCGGCGCGCGCGATGCCCAGCGCGTGCGCCGCGACGCTCGGCCGCGACTTGTTCAGCGAGGCGAGCAGCAGCTTCAGGCCCTCGCCGGGCTGGGCGAGCAGGTTCGCGCGCGGTACGCGGCAGCCGTCGAACGCGAGCGTGGCGGTGCTCGAGGCGCGCAGGCCCATCTTGTCTTCCAGGCGCACGACCGACAGGCCCGGCGTGCCCTTCTCCACGACGAGCGCAGAGATCGCGGCGCGCTCGTCGTCGACCCCGCTCCACTTGCCGAACAGCAGAATCAAGTCGGCGACGTCGCCCGTGGTGATGAAGGTCTTGCCGCCGTCGATCACGATGCTGTCGCCCGCGGGCGTGAAGCGCGTCTTCATGCCGGTGGCATCCGACCCCGCCGAGGGCTCGGTGATGGCGAGCGACACCAGGGCGCCTTGCGCGACGCGCGGCAGCAGGCGCTTTTTCTGCTCCTCGGTCCCGAAGTCGATGAGCGGCTTCGCGCCATGAAAGTTGGTCGCCCAGATGATGCCGGTCGAGGCGCAGGCCGAGCTGATCTCGCGCACGCAGGCGAGGTACGCGCCATAGGAAAGCGGTGCGCCGCCATAGGCTTCTGGCACGAACATCGCGTTCAAGCCGAGCGCGTTCAATTCGCGCACGTTGTCCCAGGGGAAGGCGGCACTGCGGTCGTAGCCTTCGGCGCGCGGTGCGAGCTTGTCGCGCGCGAGCGCCTTCACGCTGTCGAGCAGCATGCGCTCCTCCGCGGAGAGCGCGAGGCCCGCGTCGATGCGCTCGAACAGCCGCATCAGTGCGCCATCCCCTGGCCGCCGTCCAGGTAGATCGTCTCGCCGGTGAGGAACGGGATGTCCTCGGAAAGGATCGCCCCCACCAGGCGCGCGACGTCGGTCACGCCGCCGGGCCCCCCGGTCGGCACGCGCGCTTCCAGGAACGCGCGCAAGGGCCCCTTTCGCATCGCCTCGGCGTTCAGTTCCGTCTCGATGTAGCCCGGCGCGACGTCGAGCACCCGGATCTTCTTCGAGGCCCACTCGACCGCGAGGCAGCGCGTGATCGCGCCGACCGCGGCCTTGGAAGCGCAGTAGGCGAGGTTCTGCTTGACGCCGAGCTTGTCGAAGAACGAGCCGATGTTGACGATCGTGCCGCCCGACTTCTCCAGAAACGGATAGACCTCGCGGCAACCCAGGAACACGGAGCGCGCGTTGGTGCCCATCACCTGCTCGTATTGCGCGGTCGGCAGACCGGCAGAGCGGCCGTACAGGTGCACGCCGGCGTTGTTCACCAGACCGTCGATGCGCCCGGCCTTGTCCGCGAGGGCTGCGAAGGCCTGCTTCAAGGATACTTCTTCGTTGACGTCGCAGGCGATCGGGAGCGTGCCGTCGATGCCGACCGCTTTGCGGGTAAGCGAGCCCACCGTGAAGCCGCGGCGCAGCAGCTCGGCGGCGATGGCCGCGCCGATGCCGCGGCTCGCGCCGGTGACCGCGATCACCTTGCCCATGTCAGCGGTCCTTGAAGGCGGGCTTGCGCTTCTTCAGGAAGGCGTCCATGCCCTCGCGCGCGTCCTCGAGCTGGAAGGCGAGCGTGGAGAGATCCGCCTCGATCCTCAGGCCTTCGTGCACCGGCAGGTCGAGCGCGCGCTCGACCGCCTCGCGCGCGAAGCCGAGCGCCGGCAGGCTGTAGCCGGAGAACTCGCGCGCGAAGGCGACGCCGGCGGCGACCGGGTCGCCCTCCACCACGCGGCTTGCCAGGCCCCAGGCGACCGCGGTGTGCGCGTCGAGCGCGCGCGCGGTGAGGATCATCTCGAGCGCGCGCGCCTCGCCGATGACGCGCGGCAGGCGCTGCGTGCCGCCGTAGCCGGGGACGAGGCCGAGCCGAATTTCCGGCAGCCCGAGCTTCGCGTTCGGCGTGACCAGGCGAAACGTGCAGGCGAGCGCGAGCTCGAGGCCGCCGCCGAAGGCGTAGCCGTTGACGATGGCGACCGAGGGTATCGGCAGTCGGGTGATTCTCTCCATCGTCGCCTGGCCGAGCTCGGCGCCGCGCTTGGTCTGCGCGAGCGTCCGTCCCGCGAGCTCGGCGATGTCGGCGCCGGCGCAGAACGCCTTGTCGCCCGCGCCGGTGACGAGCAGCGCGCGGGCGCCGCTCGCCGCGACCTCGTCGATCGCGCGCGCGAGGTCCGCGATCAGCTTGAACGAGAGCGCATTGAGCGCCTCGGGACGGTTGAGACGGATGAGCGCGTATTCCTCGACGCGCGACAGTTCGATGGCCATGTCAGTTCTCCTTCACGGGCTCGCGCCAGCGCACCGGCTGCGGCGCGACGCGTTCTTGCTTGACCCACTCCTGCAGCTCGCGCTTGAGCACCTTGCCGCTCGCGGTGAGCGGAAAGGCCTCGAGCGCGATGAAGTACTCGGGCATGTCGTACTTGGAAAGGCCGACGGCGTGCAGGTGGTCGAGCAGTGCGTTGCCGGTGACGCGCTCGCCTTCGCGGCAAATCACCGCCAGGCACACCTTCTCGCCCAGGCGCGCATCGGGTACGCCGAAGGCGGCGGCCTTCTGCACCGCGGCGTGGCGGTGCGCCAGGTCCTCGATCCGCGCCGGGTGGATATTGTGGCCGCCGCGGATGATCAGGTCCTTCTTGCGGCCGACGATGCGCAGGCAGCCGCGCTCGTCTAGCACGCCCAGGTCGCCGGACAGGAACCAGCCGTCGCGGTTGAACGAGTCCTCGGTGGTCGCCTGGTTGTCGAAGTAGCCGAGCATCAGCAGCGCGCCGCGCGTGCCGATTTCGCCCACCGTGCCGGCGGGCACCTCGCGGTCGGGGTTGTCCTGGCTGAAGATGCGCGTCTCGTAGCCCGCGCAGGCGCGCCCGCAGGTCTCGACGATCGTTTGCGCGTCGTCGGAGGGCAGCGTGTACTGGTGCGAGCCGTTCTCGGTCATGCCGTAGATGTTCTGCGGCGTGACGCCCATGGCGAGAAAGGTCTGCGCCACTTCGCGCGGGATCGGCGAGCCCGCCATGTAGAAGAGGCGCACCGCTCCGAGCTTCGTCAACCCGCGGCGCTTCGCCTCGGCGAGGATGTCGATCGCGTGCGTCGGCACGCCCATCACGTAGGTCGCGCCGCAGCCGAGCAGCCAGTCGAACGCCTTCATGCCCGCAGGCGGGTCGTTCACCACCAGCTCGAAGCCGGCGGCCAGCATCTGCTCGACCGCCACCGTGCCGATGTGGTGGCTCATCGGAGACAGACTGAGCAGGACCGTGGCGTGGTCGTGGTGCCAGTCGGCGACCATCGCGCGACCGTTGGCGAGCAGCGTGTTATCCGAATGCATGACGCCTTTCGGCACGCCCGTGGTGCCGGAGGTGAAGGCGAGGTAGACGATCTTGTCGGGGTTGGTCTCCGGCGGCAGGGCGCAGGCCGCACCCGGCGCCGGGAACGAGGCGCCGACGTCGAATACGGCCTTCATCGGAGGGAGCTGCGGCGCCGCGCCCGCGCCGTAGCCCGGCTGCGTCACGAGCGCCGCGGCGCGCGTGCGCTCGAGCAGCTGCACGATCTCCGCGCCGGTGTAGTTCTGGTGCAGCGACGGGTTGCACACGTATCCGTTCCGCGAGCAGGCGAGCAGCGCGACCACGCTCTCGGCGCGCGAGGGCAGCCACACCGCGACGCGCTGGCCGCGGCGCACGCCGGCCGCGTGCAGCGCCTGCGCAAAGGCGTCCACCCAGGCGAGCAGCCCGCGCCAGGACAGGCGCACGCGCGCGTCGCGCAGCGCGTAGGCGCTCGGGCGCTCGGCGGCGTGCCGGGCCAGCAGCGCGTAGAGCGTGTCCGCGCGCCAGGCGCCCGAGGCGTAGTGGCGCGCCGCTTCCTGCGTGTCGAGCAGCGTGAGGAGCGTGCTCACGCGGCTAGCGGCCGAACTTGCCTGGGTCGGGCTTGCGCTTGGCGCGGAATGCCTCGCCGAGCTCGTGCGACTCCTCGCTCTCGAGGTAGCCGCGCAGCAGCAGGTCGTGCGCCACGCGCGCGAGGCCCGAGACCCCGCCGTGGCGCGCGTTGAACGCGCCTTTGATCGAAGCGAGCGCGAACGCGCCGCGCTCGGCGAGCTCGAGCGCCATCTTGCGCGTCTCCTCGCGCAGCGTGTCGTCGGGCACCACCCGGTTGATCAGGCCGATCGCCAGCGCTTCCCTGGCGCTCAGTCGCGGATTGAGCATCCACATCTCCTTCGCCTTCTTCTTGCCGACCAGGTCCTCCAGGTACCAGGTGCCGTAGCCGGCGTCGAAGCTGCCCATCATCGGGCCGACCTGGCGGAACACGGCGCTTTCCTTGGCGATCGTGAGGTCGCACACCACCTGTAGCACGTTGCCGCCGCCGACCGCGTAGCCGTTCACCGAGGCGATGACGGGCTTCTGCAGCCGGTCGATCGACTCGTACATTTCCAGCGTCGGAAGCACGCCGGCGTACAGCAGCGTCTCCTCCATGCCCTCTTTCCTGCCGCCGATGCAGAAGAATTTGTCGCCGGCGCCGGTGATCACCAGCACGCGCGTGCGCGTCTCGCGGCGCACTGCGTTGATGCAGTCGCGCACCTCGTGGCACATCTGCGGCGTGAACATGTTGCCGTCGTCGGGGCGATTGAGCGTCAGCCAGCCGATCGGGCCGTCTTCCTCGTACAGGATGGTCTCGAAGCTCACGGAGAATTCCTCGCTGCGTTGGTGCGGGCCATGATAAGCCGGAACAGGCGCGCGGGATGCGGAGCGTCGAGCGCTTTTGCAAGCCGCGCGGCGGCGGCGCGCACAGCAGCCTCGTCGTGGCCTTCGACGAGCACGAACGGCGCGGGCAGCCGGTCCGGCGCGCCGCGCATCTTCGCTTCCGGATTCGGCACGCGCGTCGCTTTCTCGTCGGGCAGCGCGAGCCTCAGCCGCAGTGCATCGGCCTCCGCCTCGAGCTTGCCGGCGGCCGGGACCTCTGCCAGCTCGAGCGTGGCGAGCACCGCCCCGGGCGCGCGCAGCGCGCCGACGTCGGCGGCGATCTCGCACGCGGCGCGCGTCATGTTGCGGAAGCGCGGCATGATCTTCTGCGTGCGCGGCGTCGGATGCGCGAGCCGCTCCAGGTACTCGGGCGAGGCGAGCGTCGCGAGCGAATCGGTGTCGTAGAACGCCGCGTAGCTGAGCGGCGCGGCGCAGTCGCGGTAGCGCCGCGCGTTGCGGATGCCGGGCACGCCGAGGCGCTCGGGCACGTGTTCCCCGTCGTACCAGGCGTTGAACCCGGCTTCGTCTTCCGCGGCGATGTCGTTCCAGACCGCGAGCAATCCCGGGCATGCGCTCACGCGTGGCCTCCTGTCGTCTACCCTGCGCAGACTAACATCGAGCTTGCTTGACCGTCAGCGCGGTTTTGCTGCACCATCGGCAGCCCATCCAGGAGGAGATCATGAAAGTCATCAAGAATACCTTTGCCGCGGCGGCTGTTGCCGCCGCGCTCGCGCCGGCCGTTGCGCTCGCGCAGGAGCCGGTCAAGATCGGCACCGTCATGTTCCTGTCCGGCCCTGCGGCCGCGCCGTTCGGCGTGCCCGCGAAGCAGGCCTTCGAATTCGTCGTCGAGCAGCTGAACGCCGGCAAGGCGCCCGCGCCGTACAACAAGATCGGCTTCGGCGGCTCCAAGATCGAGACCGCGATCGTCGACGAGGCGGGCAGCACGACCACGCAGGTGACGGAGTTCCGCAACCTCGTGCAGCGCGACAAGGTGGACATGGTCATCGGCTACGTGTCGAGCGGCAACTGCCTGGCGGTCGCGCCGGTGGCCGAGGAGCTGAAGAAGCTCACCAACTTCTTCGATTGCGGCACGCCGCGCATCTTCGAGGACAACGACTACAAGTACGTGTTCCGCACCTCGCCCACCGCGACCATGGACAGCGTGGGCGCGGCCCTCTACGTGAAGGACGTGAAGCCCGGCGTCAAGTCGATCGCCGGCATAAACCAGAACTACGCCTGGGGCCAGGACTCCTGGGGCGACTTCGAGGCCTCGATGAAGCAGCTGGTGCCCAATATCGAGGTGAAGACCTCGCAGATGCCGAAGCTGTTCGCGGGCCAGTACAACACCGAGATCTCCACGCTGCTCGGAGCGAACGCAGACGTGATCCACTCGAGCTTCTTCGACGGCGACCTCGAGGCGCTCCTGCTGCAGGCGGCGCCGCGCGGCCTGTTCAAGAAGAGCATGGGCGTGCTCACCACCGGCGAAACGGTGATCTACAAGCTCGGGGCGCAGATCCCCGACGGCACAGTGATCGGCGCGCGCGGTCCCTTCGGCCCCTACGCCCCGCACAACGCGTACAACACCTGGTTCCACAAGGGCTACGTGGCCAAGTTCAACGCCGAACCAAACTACGCCTCCTACCAGATGGCGCAGGCGATCCTCGGCATGAAGCTCGCCTGGGAGAAGGCATTGGCGGCGAACGGGGGCAAGCGGCCGACCAACGAGCAGGTCGGCGCGGCGCTCGCGCACATGAGTTACGAAGGGCCGGGCGGGCTGGTGCGCATGACGAACGGCAAGGGCCACCAGGCGATCATGGATACCGCCTACGGCGAGTCGAAGTACGCCAACGGCAAGCTGGAGATCGTGAACGTCAAGCGCTACCCCGCCGAGACGGTCAATCCGCCGGAAGGGATGAAGGCTGCCGACTGGATCAAGGGCGGCTTCAAGAAGTAACCGCGACCGAAGGGCGGCTGCGCGCCGCGCGCAGCCGCCCTTTCACCCGTAGCGCGCCTTGGACCAGATCCTGCCCGTCATCGCAGACGGGATCATCTATTCCGCCTGGCTGTTCATCGCGGCGCTCGGCTTGACGCTGATCTACGGCGTCATGAAGATCGTGAACGTGACGCACGGCAGCTTCTACGCGCTCGGCGCCTACGCCGGCGCGTCGCTCACCGGCGCCTGGCTCGCGCGCGGCTATCCGCCGATGCTGTCCTACGCGGTGCTGC
>DASPRB010000065.1:0-12661 GCA_035624675.1 Burkholderiales bacterium | reverse complement strand
CCTGCCGCGCGCGTCCGGCGTAGTGCTCTACTGCGAGCAAGGCCGCGGGGCGAGCCAGAGCGTCGGTGCCGCTCTGCGCGCGGCCGGACTCGGCGCCCGCCACCTCGATGGCGGCATCGAGCGCTGGCGCGATGCGGGCGGCGAGCTGGAACGCAAGCCGGCGGGCGCCGCGACGCGCTGGGTCACGCGCGAGCGGCCCAAGATCGACCGCATCGCCTGCCCGTGGCTGATCCGACGCTTCATCGACCCGGGGGCGGAGTTTCTCTACGTACCGGCCGCCGATGTGCGCAGCATTGCGGCGGCACGCGACGCGACCCCCTATGACATTCCCGACGTGAAGTTCTCTCACGAGGACGAGCGTTGCAGCTTCGACGCCTTCCTCGCGGCCTATCGCCTGCGCGACCCGGCGCTCGAGCAGCTCGCGCTCGTGGTGCGCGGCGCTGACACCGCGCATCTCGAGCTCGCGCCGCAAGCGGCCGGTCTCGCCGCGGTCTCGATCGGCCTGTCGCGGCTGTATCGCGACGACCACGAGATGCTCGAGCACGGCATGCTCCTGTACGACGCGCTGTACGCCTGGTGCAAGGACGGCAAGGAAGAGGTGCATACGTGGAATCCGGCCGCGTACCGGTGAGCTTCCGCGAGGCGCTCGGCTTCTGGCTCAAGCTCGGCTTCATCAGCTTCGGCGGGCCGGCAGGGCAGATCGCGATCATGCACCAGGAGCTGGTCGAGCGCCGACGCTGGATCTCGGAGCGGCGCTTCCTGCACGCGCTCAACTACTGCATGCTGCTGCCCGGTCCCGAGGCGACGCAACTCGCCACCTACATCGGCTGGCTGATGCATCGCACCTGGGGCGGCATCGTCGCGGGCGGCCTGTTCGTGCTGCCGTCCGTATTCATCCTGATCGCGTTGTCGTACCTGTACATGGCGTACGGCCATGTCGCGCTGGTCGCGGGACTGCTGTACGGCGTCAAGCCCGCGGTGGTGGCGATCGTGCTCGCGGCGGCCTGGCGCATCGGCTCGCGCGCCCTGCGCCACCCCGCGCTGTGGGCGATCGGCCTGGCGGCCTTCGCGGCCATCTACCTGCTGCACCTGCCGTTTCCCGCGATCGTGCTCGCCGCCGCGGCGCTCGGTGCGCTCGGCGGGCGGATCGTTCCGGGCGCATTCGCTGCGAGCCCTGCGCACGGCAAGACTGTGGCCGGATACGGCCCGGCGCTGATCGACGACGACACGCCGCCGCCGGCGCACGCGCGCTACAGCGCGCGGCGCCTGGCGGCCTATCTCGCGGTGGGCCTCGGGCTGTGGCTCGCCGCGGTGCTCGCGCTTGCGATCGCCTTCGGCTGGGATGGAACGCTCACCCGCATGGGGCTGTTCTTCACCAAGGCGGCGCTGCTCACCTTCGGCGGCGCCTACGCGGTGCTGCCCTACGTCTACCAGGCCGCCGTCGAGCACTTCCACTGGCTGAGCGCGCCACAGATGATCGACGGGCTCGCGCTAGGCGAGACGACGCCGGGGCCGCTCATCATGGTGGTGGCCTTCGTCGGCTTCGTCGGCGGCTGGACGCGGGCGCTGTTCGGGCCGGCGCACCTGTTCCTCGCGGGCGCCGCGGCCGCGGCAGTGGCTACGTTCTTCACCTTCCTGCCTTCCTTCCTTTTCATCTTGATAGGCGGGCCGCTGGTCGAGGCGACGCACGGCGATCTGAAATTCACCGCGCCGCTCACCGGCATCACCGCCGCCGTGGTCGGCGTCATCGTAAGCCTCGCCTTCTTCTTCGCGCAGCACGTCTTCTGGCCGCGCGGCGCGGCTCAAGGGGTCGATTGGCTCTCGCTCGCCGCCGCCGCAGTCGCCCTGCTCCTGCTCGTGCGTTTCAGAGTGGGACTGATTCCCCTGATCGGCGCCATGGCCGCCGCCGGCGCCGCGCTGCGGCTCGCAGGGCTCGCTTAGAATCCCTGCACAGGAGGATGCACATGCCCGCTTACCTGATCGCCGAAGTCGACGTCACCGATCCCGCCGCCTACGAGGACTACCGCAGGCAGGTCCCGCCGATCATCGCCAAGTACGGCGGCCGGTACCTGGTGCGCGGCGGCAAGGTGGAGAGCAAGGAAGGCGGCTGGGCGCCGCCGCGCTTCGTGATCGTCGAGTTTCCGACGATGGACCAGGCGCGCAAGTTCTACGACTCGCGCGAATACGCCCCCGTGCTCGCGATCCGCAAGAAGGCGTCGAAGTCGAGGCTGATTCTGGCCGAGGGCCTGTAGCCGAAGCTACTTTTTCTTGCCGGCCTTCGCTGCGTGCGGCGCCGGCTTGGGCTCTTCGATGCCCTTGTTCTTGTGATAGTTCGCGACCGCGCGGTCCTGCGCCTTGGCAAGATCCGCCGCGTCCTTCGCCGCGGCTGCTTTCGCCTTCTCCGCCTCGGCCGCCTTCTGCGCGTCGCTCAGCGCGGGCGCCGGGGGCAGCTTCGCCTGCGCGGCAAAGGCGCCGAGCATCAGGCCGGCGGCGATCGAGGTCACGATAGCGATGCGCTTCATGGCAGTTTCCTTCCTCAGTGCTGAGCCTGCGGGGCGCCAGCCGTCGACCCGCCGGCTTTCGCCTTGACCTTGCCGGACTTGACGTCCCGGTACCAAAGCTCGTGATGTTCCTTGGCCCAGGTCTCGTCGACGTAGCCGGTGCGCATGCCCTGATAGGCCCCCTCAACGCCGATCGTGCCGAGGTAGATGTGGCCGAAGGACAGCACGACGAACGCCACCGCGCCGATGATATGGAACACGTTCGCCTGCTGCATCGTCGTGCGCAGCTGATCAAAGTTCGGGAACAGCAGGATAAGCCCGGTAACGCTCATGATGATCCCGAGCACCACTACGCCAGCCCAGAACCAACCTTTCTCGCCGAAGTTGAAGCGTCCCGAGGGGACGTCCTCGCCGCTGAGCAGACCGCCCGCCTTCGCGATCCAGGCGCCGTCGCCCGCGCTCCAGAAGTTGTCCTTCACGTACACGACGAACATCAGCAGCAGGCCGAGGATGAAGAGCGGGCCGACGAAGTTGTGCAGGTTCTTCGCGAGCGCGGTGAGCCAGGCGAACAGCGTATAGCCGAGCACCGGCAAGAGCACGAACTTGCCGAACAGGATAGTGAGCCCGGAGAGCGCGAGCACGACGAAGCTGATCGCCACCCACCAGTGGGCGATCCGCTCCACCCCGTTGAAGCGCTCGATCAGCCGTCCGGTCGGCTTGTCCTTCAACTTGAGCGCCCCCTTGACCAGGTAGAAGGCGAGCACGCCGAGCGCGGCGATGATCACTGCCCAGCCGCCATAGAAGACGAGCGGGCCGTTGCGGAAATTGCGCCACGCCTCGCCCGCCGTGGCGAACGCGCTCTGTCCGGGAAACTTCAGCTGCGGCTGGATCAGCACGCCCATCTCGCGCCCCGGCAGGCTGGTGTAGTTCGGCTCGCCGGACTTCACGTCGCGCCACACCGGCGCATTGTTCCCCGGCTGCGTCACGCGCTGCTCCGCCTGCGCCTTGGCCGAGTCGCCGGCCTGCTGCTGCGCGAACGCCGAACCCGACAGCGTGCAGGCCGCGATTGCCAGCAGCGCGCCGAACAGCTTGCCTAGCCTCGTCATCAAATTCTCCTCGCCGCGGGCCGCTGGCTAGTGGCCGATGCGCACGTATTCGTTCTGGGAAAGGTTGCGCGTCTTGATCTGGTCTTCCCAGCTGCGCTTGTCGCCCTGGGTCCACTTTGCGCTGCCGTAGGCAGGCGGCGCATCGTCCCAAGGCAGCGTATCGGGCTTGCCCTGGTACTTGCCCTGCTTGTAGGCGGTCTCGGCCTGCGGCCGCTCGCCGCAGCCGCCGAGCGCAACCAGGCACATCGCCGCAAGAACGGTAACTGCGAGGCGCGCGCTCATGACTTGCTCCCGGCCGCGGGCTTCGCGGGCGGCGGGCCGTAGGCGGTCGCCCAGCCCCAGACCTCCGAGCCCTTGCCGCGCACCGTGACCCGCTGGCGGTAGATGTCCGCGATCACATCGCCGTCGCCGCCGAGCAGCGCCTTGGTCGAGCACATCTCGGCGCACACCGGCAGCTTGCCCTCGGCGAGCCGGTTGCGGCCGTACTTCTTGAACTCCGCCTCGCTGCCGTCCGGCTCGGGACCGCCCGAACAGAAGGTGCACTTGTCCATCTTGCCGCGCAGCCCGAAGGCGCCCGCCTGGGGAAACTGCGGCGCGCCGAACGGGCAGGCATAGAAGCAGTAGCCGCAGCCGATGCACAGGTCCTTGTCGTGCAGCACCACGCCATCCTCGGTGCGGTAGAAGCAGTCGACCGGGCAGACGGCCATGCACGGCGCATCCGAGCAATGCATGCACGCCACCGAGATCGATTTCTCGGCGCCGACCACGCCGTCGTTTACGGTTACCACGCGCCGGCGGTTGACGCCCCACGGAACGTCGTTTTCCTGCTTGCAGGCCGTCACGCAGCCGTTGCACTCGATGCAGCGCTCGGCGTCGCACAGGAATTTCATTCTCGCCATGGCGTTCTCCTTATGCCTTCGCGACCTGGCACAGCGTCGTCTTGGATTCTTGCATCATGGTCACGCGGTCGTAGCCGTAGGTCGTGGCGGTGTTCACGGCCTCGCCGCGCACGATCGGGTGCGCGCCTTCCGGGTAGTAGGGCAGCATGTCCTGGCCCTCCCACCAGCCCGAGAAGTGGAACGGCACGAACACCGTGTCCGGACCGACGCCCTCGGTGACCCGCGCCTTGACCCTGAGCTTTGCGCCCGTCGGCGTGCTCACCCAGACGTATTCCCCCTCGCGGACGCCGCGGTCGGCGGCGGTCTTCGGGTTGATCTCGACGAAGTTGTCCTGCATCAGCTCGGCTAGCCAGGGATTGGAGCGAGTTTCCTCGCCGCCGCCTTCGTACTCGACCAGGCGTCCGCTGGTGAGGATGAGCGGATATTTCTCCGCCACCTTGTCCGCGACCACCTTTTCCTGCAGCGATTTGAACAGCGTCGGCAGGCGCCACAGCACCTTGACGTCGTCGTTCGCCGGGTATTTCGCCACCATATCGGGCCGCGGGCTGTAGAGCGGCTCGCGGTGCTGCGGGATGCCGTCCGGGAAGTTCCACACCACCGCGCGCGCCTTCGCATTGCCGAACGGGCTGCAACCGTGCTTCATCGCCACGCGCTGTATGCCGCCCGACAGGTCGTTGGTCCACAGCTTGCCCTCGGCTTCCTTCTTCTCATCGTCCGTGAGCTCGTCCCACCAACCGAGCTTCTTCAGCAGCACGTGGTCGAACTGCGGGTACCCGGTAGTGATGTCGCTGCCCTTGGAATACACGCCGTCTTCGGCGAGCAGATTGACGCCGTCCTTCTCGACGCCGAACAGCGCGCGGAAGGTGTGGCCGCCGTCCATGACGTTCTTCGCGGTGTCGTACAGGTTCGGCGTGCCGGGGTGCTTGATCTCGGCCTTGCCGTAGCAGGGCCACGGCAGCCCATAGTAGTCGCCGGCGAGGTCGTAGCCGGTCTTCGCGTCCTTGCCGCCGCGCGCGCGCAGCGTCTTCACGTCGAACACATGCATGTTGCGCATGTGCGCCTGCAGGCGCTCGGGCGACTGTCCCGTGTAGCCGATCGTCCAGCATCCCCGGTTGACGTCGTTGCGCAGGATGTCCTCGATCGAAGGCTCGTCCATGCCGCTCTTGCCCTTCACCAGGCGGATGTTCTGCTTGCCGTCCTTCTTGCCGAGGAGCTGGTCCGCGAAGCCGAGCTTCTGCGCCAGCTGGTACATGATCATGTGGTCGGTGCGCGACTCGAACAGCGGATCGATCACCTTCTCTCGCCACTGCAGCGAGCGGTTCGACGCCGTGACCGAGCCCTCGGTCTCGAACTGCGTCGCGGCCGGCAGGAGATAGGCGCCGTCCTTGCGCACCTTGGCGAACATCGCCGCCGACGCGGACGGGTACGGATCGATCACGACCATCAGGTCGAGCTTTTCCATCGCCTTGAGCATTTCGAGGCCGCGGGTCTGCGAGTTCGGCGCATGGCCCCAGTAGACGACCGCACGCAGGTTCGGGCCCTGGTCGATCGCGTCGTTCTTCTCCAGCACGCCGTCGATCCAGCGCGACACGGTCATGCCGGGCTTGCCAATCATTCCCGGCGCGAACCGGTCCTGCAGCCACTTCAGGTCGATGTTCCACACGCGCGCCCAATGCGCCCAGGAGCCCGGCACGAACACCGGGTAATAGCCCGGCAGCGTGTCCGGATTGGGTCCGATGTCGGTCGCGCCCTGCACGTTGTCGTGGCCGCGGTAGATATTGCAGCCGCCGCCCGAGCGCCCGACGTTGCCGAGCGCGAGCATCAGGATGTTCGAAGCACGCACGATGCCGTTGGCCGCGTTGTGCTGCGTCTGGCCCATCGCCCAGATGATGAATCCGGGACGGTTCTCGGCAAGCGTCTTGGCGACGAACTCGATGTCTTCGACCGAGGTGCCGGTGACGGCGGACGCCTGCTCGGGCGACCATTTCTCCATCACCTCCTTCTTCACCTGGTCCATGCCGTAGACGCGCTGGTGGATGTACTCCTTGTCCTCCCACCCGTTCTTGAAAATCACGTGCAGGATGCCGAACAGCAGCGCGACGTCGGTGCCCGAGCGGAAGCGCACGTACTTGTCCGCCTTCGCCGCGGTGCGCGTAAAGCGCGGATCGGCGACGATCACCTTGGCACCGTTCTCCTTGGCGTGCAGGGTATGCAGCATCGACACCGGGTGCGCCTCGGCGGCGTTCGAGCCGAGGAACAACAGGCACTTCGAATTCTGCTCGTCGTTGTACGAGTTGGTCATCGCGCCGTAGCCCCAGGTCTGCGCGACGCCGGCGACCGTCGTCGAGTGGCAGATCCTCGCCTGGTGGTCGCAGTTATTGGTGCCCCACAGGCGCACCCACTTGCACAGCAGCTGCGACTGCTCGTTGTTGTGCTTCGAGGAACCGACCACGAACAGCGCGTCGGGTCCCGAGTCCTTGCGGATCGCGAGCAGCTTCTGCGAGATCTCGTCGTAGGCCTGGTCCCAGGAGATCCGCTTCCACTTGCCGTCTTCGAGTTTGACCGGGTACCTGAGGCGGTGCGAATCGTGCGTGATGCCGTGCTCGCGCACCGAGGCGCCCTTGGCGCAGTGCGCGCCGAGATTGAGCGGCGAGTCGAACACCGGCTCCTGCCGGATCCATACGCCGTTCTGCACCACAGCGTCGATCGCGCAGCCCACCGAGCAGTGCGTGCACACAGTGCGCTTCACCTCGACCTTGCCGCTCTCGGCAGGCGCATCGGCGGCCTCGGCTTTGCCGATCATGTTGAACGGCAGTTGCGCGGCGACGGCGCCCGCGCCGAGCGTCACGCCCGAGCGCTTGAGGAACGCGCGGCGGTCGATCGTATGGGCGAGCGTCGCGGATAGCCCGCTCGACAGGCGCGGCTGGGCCGCCGCGGCGGATGCGGATTTTCTCGTCAGCAGCATGCCACCCTCCTAGACCTTGGTGGTGCGGTAGTAGTTGTGCACGTGCTCCGAGGCACGGTAGCCACCCGCCGCGCGCTTGGCAGAGGCCGGAGCGGGCTGCGGCGCGGTCGGCGAATGCTTCGCGACGATCGCTGCCGCGGTGGCGGCGCCCCCTGCGCCGACGGAGAAGAGAAAATGACGCCGCGAACGGCGTTCCTTGCCATCGCTCATAGCTGTCTCCTCGTCGTTGTTATTTCCTGGTGCGTCCGGTGAGCCGCGCCGGCGCATCCATTCAACAGCAATGCAATTCAGTGTCGCACTTTTCGCTTAGGTTTGGAACGCTTCAAGTTCGATTTCGAGATAGTTTCGCGCGAACATCGCGATTTGCTTATATAAGTGAGCGCGCTCCACCACTCTTATGGCTTCGCACAGCTCCCTCGCTGCCGGCCACAGGAACCGTAGATAAAAGATTCTCTGCTCCGCGAGCGGTGCTCGTTGCTCCGCGATGAGATGACGCATGACTTCGCACAGCGCGGCGAAATGGTCCTCGGGCTCGTTGACCTGCACCTTGCGCGCGAGCCCGCGCGCGGCGAGATAGTCCCTTAAGACTACGAGGACATTGTCCGCGGCGGACTCGTTCAGGTACGCGCCCGCATAGAGCGAGACCGGCGCCCTGCCGGTACCGGCGAACAGCGTCTCGTACTCCTCGCTCGCCGCCAGCGCGTCGGTCGCGGCCGCGGCCGCGCACAGCTCGCGCCAGGCCTGCGCGAAAGCGCGGCCGCTCTCGTGCTCGACATCGAGCTGCTTCTCCGCGGCAAGCGCGGCGAGCAGCTGCGCGTCGGGCGGCGCGTAGAACAGGCGTGCGAGCAGTCCGTAGAAGCGCGCGCGCGCGGCGTCCTCCTCGGACAGCGCCGGGACCGAGCTCACTTGCGCGCCGGGTAGTCGAGGACCGAAGGCTCGTCCTTTGATTCCATCATGTCGATCACGCGGCAGTCCGCGCACAGCTGCAGGCGCCTGAGCGCCGCGCCGCCTGCGAACATCGCGTGCCCGCCGAGCCTGCCCAGCATGCTGTCGATCATTTGGCGCGTACCGAAGGGCTTGCCGCAGCGCAGGCAGTGAAACGGCTCGGCCTCGTTGAGCGTCACCGCCTGGCGAGCTGCCGGATCGAGCGAGAGGCGCGGAACCAGCCGGATCGCATTTTCCGGGCAGGTGTTCGCGCACAGGCCGCACTGCACGCAGTTGCGCTCGATGAAGCGCAGCACCGGCGCCTCCGGCGCATCGAGCAGCGCGTTCTCCGGGCAGGCGCCGATGCAGGCCTTGCACAGCGTGCAGGTCCGCTTGTCGACCGCGAGCGCGCCGAAAGGCGACCCGGCGGGCAGGCCGATCGCGGGCGGCGCGCCGCCCGCCTCCTTCGCAAGATGGTCGAGCTCGAAGTCGAGCGAGCTGCGCTTCTCTCGCGACAGATTGAACGCGGCCGCGCGCGCCACGCTGCGCGCCGGCGCGAGCGCCCAGAGCTCGGATTCCAGGCGCTCGGCTTCGACCAGGCCGAAGTGGCCGCCGCCGTAACCGAGGCCTCCGAGGATCGCCGCGGCGACCGACATCTGCGCGCGCAGCGCAGCGACGTAGCCTTCGGCTTCGCGCCCGCTGAGCAGCACGCGCACCTGGCTCGCGCCGTAGCACAGCGCGCCGAGCAGCAGGTCGATTCCCGCGCCCGCGACATGGAACATCTCGAACGGGATGACGCGCGCCGGCAGGCCGCGGCCCGGCCCCTGCGCCCCTTGACCGCGCGCGCCGAAGCCCGCGCGCCGCCCGAGCGCGCGTAGCGCGTCGCGCCCGGCCTCGGCGTCGTGGACGAGCAGGCAGGCGTCGCGACCGCCCGCCTCACGGTACGTGGCGAGCAGCGTCTTCATGCGACGGCCGAGATCCGGTACGCCGGGAACGACGTGCTCCAGTGCTCCCGACGGACAGACCGTGGCGCAGCCGCCGCACCCGGCGCACAGGTGCGGTTCGACCTCGACCAGATCGCCCCTGGCGCGAATCGCGCCCGTCGAGCAGACGTCCAGGCACTGCGTACAGCCGGTCTTGCCCGCGCGGCCATGCGCGCAGATGCGCTCGCGGTAGCGCGTGAAGCGCGGCTTCGAGAATTCGCCCACCAGCGCGGCGAGCTTCTGCGCTGCGAGCGCCTGCTCGAGCGGATCGGCGCCGGGGGCGGCGTATCCCTGCGGGAGATCGGGCAGCCGCATAAGCGGCTCCCGCGACAGGTCGAGCACCAGGTCGAAGCGCTCTCTGCGCGGCGCCGCCTGCCGCGAAAAGTCGATCGCGCCGACGGGTCCGCAGGCCTTGACGCAGTCGCGGTGGTCTTTGCATCGCTCGAGGTCGATCTGGTAGTCGAAGCCGATCGCGCCCTCGGGGCAGGCGCGCACGCAGGCATTGCAGCGCGTGCACAGCTCGAGATCGATCGGATTGTCCTGCAGCCACTCGACTTCGAACGCGCCCAGCCAGCCGGAAAGCGCGCGCACCTTGCCAGACCAGACCGGAAAGCGGCGCTCGGCCGGCTGCTCTCCCCGGCCGGGGCCGCTCAGCAAAACGCTCACTTGGAGCGCGTCGGCGAGCCTAGCCGCCCAGTCCAGCGCGGCATCGGAAGGACCGATGATCAGCAAGCGTCCGCCGGACTGATATTCCACCGCGGCGGCCGGCTCGGGATCGGGCAGCGCCGCCGCGGCGATGAGCGCGGAGATCTTGGGCCCCGCTTCGCGCCCTTCGGCCGACCAGCCCGCGGCCTCGCGGATGTTGACGAACGAGATCCTCGCCTGCGAGCGCGCCGCCGTCGCAAGTTCGCCGAACAGCGGCGCCTCCTGCGTGCAGCCGACGATCAGCTCGGGCTCGCCGAGCGCGGCCTGGAAGGCGCGCGCCTCCTTGCGGCACAGCTCGCGGTGCACCGCAGGCTGCTCGGTGCCCAGCGCTTGCGCGAGGCGCTTCGCGTCCAGCGCAATCGTGCCGTTGCACGAGCAGAGCTTAAGCGTCTTTCCCGCCAGCGGCATCTTTGTCAGAGGGGGGCACGGCGGCGGAATCCGCCGGCTGCGCGCCTTGCGCGTCGTCGAACAGCAGCTTGCGCGCGTGATTCAGGGTCTTCAGCAGGTCGGCCGGAATCGGCTCGGCCACCGTGAAGTCGGCGGAATACGGTTCGAACGGATCGGGCGCGTTGAAGTGCGCGTCGACGAACAGCTTTTTCAGCGCCGCGCGGCGCGTTGCGGGATCGACCTTCGGATCCATGAATGGCTTGAAATCCGAATCGGGCTTCAGCTCTTCGATCGGCGGCAGCTGCGCCGCCGGTTCGTCGGACTTCGCCTCCGCCAGCGCGGGCACCGCCGGCGCGGACACCGCGGGGGCCTCGGCCTGCTCGCGTTTGAGCCGCGACCAGCGTTCGACGAACGGCTCCTTTTCCTCGCTCATCCGCCCACCCGATCCTTCGGATGGACGAAGGAGCGCGGCTTGATGCGCTTCTCGGGCTCGGGCCGGTAGTTGCGCTCGACGCAGTCTCCGACCCAGGCGAAGATCTCAGGCGGCATCGGCACGCCGTCCATCGTGTGCCCCGCGTCCATCCAGCGGCTCGCCTCGTGATAGCTCGCGGTCAGCTGCAGCGGGCGCGCACGGCCCTCCTCGGCGAGCCACAGCACGAACACCTTCGGACGCTCGCTCGACACGTTGAGGTAGTAGCCGTCCAGCTCATCGCGATGCAGAACGAGCTCGAAGCCGGGATGCAGCCACTGCTGCACGCCGCGCTCGTCGACGAGCAGGCGCGGCTCGCCGGGAGCCGAGTCGTCCGCGAGCACGCCCCACGGTTCCCACGCCTCGCTCTGCCAGCGGTTCGCGAGCGCGCGCCGCTGCATGATCACCGCGAGCGTCCTCCTCGGCTTCTCCATGCCGCGCAATATACCCTCTGCTATGATTTTGGGGAGAGAAGTCAACATGACGGAAAAGGTTATTCCCATCCGCAGCGCCGTGCCTGCGCGCGCTCCCGCGGCGCCCTACGACGGCGCGCCGCTCGCCGACACGCTCGACCGGGGATTGCGCGACCTGCGCATCTCGGTGACCGACCGCTGCAACTTCCGCTGCGTGTACTGCATGCCGCGCGAAGTATTCGACTCCGAGCACAAGTTTCTGCCGCACAGTGCGATCCTCAGCTTCGAGGAGATCGCGCGCCTGGCGCGCGTGTTCGTCGGCCTCGGCGTGAAGAAGATCCGCCTCACGGGCGGCGAACCGCTCGTGCGCCGCGACCTCGACCGCCTGATCGCGATGCTCGCCGAGCTGGACGTCGATCTGACGCTCACCACCAACGGCTCGCTGCTCGCCAAGCAGGCCGGGCGGCTCGCCGCGGCGGGCTTGAAGCGCCTCACCGTGAGCCTCGACGCGCTCGACGACGCGGTGTTCAAGGCGATGAACGACGCCGACTTCCCGGTCACCAAGGTGCTCGAAGGCATCGACGCGGCCGCCGCCGCCGGCCTCGGGCCGGTCAAGATCAACATGGTGGTCAAGCGCGGCACCAACGACCAGGAGATCGTGCCGCTCGCGCGCCGCTTCCGCGGCACGGGCCACGTCGTGCGCTTCATCGAGTACATGGACGTCGGCAGCACCAACGGCTGGCGCATGGACGAGGTGCTGCCCTCGGCCGGGGTGCTCGAGCGCATCGGCGCGCATTTCCCGCTCGAGCCGATCGAGCCGGATTACCGCGGCGAGGTCGCCGAGCGCTGGCGCTATGCGGACGGTGCGGGCGAGATCGGCGTGATTTCCTCGGTGACCCAGGCCTTCTGCCGCGACTGCAACCGCCTTCGCCTGTCGACCGAAGGCTCGCTCTACACTTGCCTGTTCGCGCAAAGCGGGCACGACCTGAAGTCGCTCGTGCGCGGCGGGGCGAGCGACGAGGAGCTGCGCAACGAGATCGCCGCGGTCTGGCGCGCGCGCGGCGACCGCTACTCCGAGATCCGCACCGCCGAGACCGCGCGCCTGCCGAAGGTCGAGATGTCCTACATAGGTGGTTAAGCTCACGAATGCGGCGCGGCCCGCGACCTTCGAGGTCGAGGCCTACAACGAGCGCGGCGAGATGGTGCCCACCGCCATCGCCGGCGAGCACCCCCTGACCCTGTACCTCGACAAGCGCGAGATCGTCACGCTGATGACGCTCGGCCACGCTCCCGAGGCACTCGCCATCGG
>DASPRB010000061.1:0-16849 GCA_035624675.1 Burkholderiales bacterium | reverse complement strand
GAATGCGAGCTGTTCGCCTGGGGCCGGCTGCCGCTCGCCTTCTCGGCGCGCTGCTTCACCGCGCGGCGCTTCAAGCTGCAGAAGGAGTCCTGCGAGTACCGCTGCCTCGGCTATCCGGACGGGCTGCCGCTCGACACGCGCGATGGCGAGCCGTTCCTCACGCTGAACGGCGTGCAGA
The DNA here is from genome assembly GCA_035624675.1 of Burkholderiales bacterium. GTDB lineage: Bacteria > Pseudomonadota > Gammaproteobacteria > Burkholderiales > SG8-39 > DAHVFK01. Next base: position 16,671 of record DASPRB010000061.1, on the reverse strand, counting down.
CGCAGTCGGCGCGCGTGTACAACCTGATCAACCAGATCGCGTCCATCAGGGAGGCCGGCGTGGACGTGCTGCGGCTCAGCCCGCAGTCCGAGGGCACCGTCGAGGCGCTGCGCGCGTGGCGCGCCGCGTGCGACGGTGCCCCGGCGCCGGTGACCGACGCGGCGAACGACTGCGACGGCTTCTGGCATGGCCGTCCGGGAATGGAGCGCTCGTGATCCTGCCCGAGCTCCCGCCCGCGCTCGCGCTGTGCGCGGCTCTGAACGTCGCGCTGCGCACCGGGCTGCTGTCGCGCTCGGCGCTCGAGCCCGCCGTCGAAAAGCGGGTGCGCATCGAGCTCGACTCACCGCGCCTCGGCGTGACCGTCGCGCTCGCCGGCCGCAGCTTCCTTCCGGCGCGGGGCCGGCCGGACGTCGTCATCCGCGCGGCGGCGCACGACTATCTCGCGCTCGCGCTGCGGCGCGAGGACCCCGACACGCTGTTCTTCACCCGGCGCCTCGCCATCGAGGGCGACACCGAGCTCGGCCTCATCGTCAAGAACGCGCTCGACGCAGTGGACTGGGACGCGCTGCCCGGCCCGCTGCAACGCTTCGTCGCGCTGATCAAATAAAGAGAGCGGGGGTGTTGCCCCCGCTCCCTCGTGCGACGTGCGCCTTATGGGCGCGCGGCGATCAGCCTTGCTTGAGGACCCACTCCACGAGCGCCTTGATGTCGGCGTCCGGCACGGCAGTATTCGGTGGCATGGGGATCGGACCCCACACGCCGCTGCCGCCCTTCTTCACTTTCTCGATGAGCTTCGCCTCGGCGCCGGCATCGCCCTTGTACTTCTTGGCGATGTCCCGATAGGCCGGGCCGACGACCTTCTTGTCGACCGCGTGGCAGGCGAGGCAGTTGTACTTCTTGGCCATCGCCTCGTCCGCACGGGCGGCGGGCGCGGCGATGAGCGCAGCTGCGCCGAGGGCGGCGAGCAAGGCGGTTGCGTTGCGTGTCATGCGCGTTCCTTTCTCAGTACACGTCGTGCTGCGTGTTGTAGACGTTGAACTTGCCGGTCGGGGTGATCAGGCGCTTGTCCTTGATCACGCTCTTGAGCTTGAGCGTCTTGTCGTCGACCACCACGATCGCCGATTCCTGCTCCTTGCCGTTCCACACCGAGAACCACACCTCGTCGCCGGCCTTGTTGTACTCGGGCTGCACGACGCGGCGCGGGCCGTCCTTGATGCCGCTCCAGTCGGCGATCGGCAGCACGGTGAAGCCCTTGTCGAGGTTCCTGGTGTCGTACACCGCGACCGTGCTGCTGATTTTCGGATCGGGGTTGAGCGCGTTGTCGACATACAGGTGGTGCGACTTGGGATGGGTCTTGATGAACAGCGACCCGCCGCCCTGGCTCTTGAGCGTGCGTACCATCTTCCACGCGTCCGCCTTGTGCTTCACGGGGTCGGTGCCGATCACAGCGATTTCGTCATCGCCCAGGTCGCCGGTCGCCCACACGGGCCCGTACTTGGAATCGACGAAGTTCGCGCCGCGTCCCGGGTGCGGGATCTTGCCCACGTCGACCAGATTGACCAGCTTGCCGTCCTTGGTGTCGATCACCGCGATCTTGTTGGAGGTGTTCGCCGCGACCAGGAAGTAGCGATGGGTCGAGTCGAAGCCACCGTCATGCAGGAAGCGCGCGGTGTCGATCGAGGTGACCTTCAGGTTGTGCAGGTCGGAGTAGTCGACCATCAGCGTCTGACCGGTCTCCTTCACGTTCACCACGAACTCGGGGTGAAAGTGCGAGGAAACGATCGAGGCCACACGCGGCTCGGGGTGATACTCCTGCGTGCCGACGATCATCCCGCGGGTGGAGACGATCTTGAGCGGCTCGAGCGTATCCCCCTTCATGATCGTGTACTGCGGCGGCCAGTACGAGCCGGCGATCGCGTACTTGTCCTCCCATCCCTTGTACTTCGAGCTGTCGACCGAGCGCGCTTCCAGCCCGACCTTGATCACCGCGACGTTGCCCGGATGCTCCATCCACAGGTCGATCAGGTTGATCTGCGCGTCGCGGCCGATCACGTACAGGTAGCGGCCGGAGGACGACAGGCGGGAGATGTGCACCGCGTAGCCGGTGTCGATCACGCTCACGATCTTCTTCGTGTCGCCGTCGATGAGCGCAATCTGGCCGGCGTCACGCAGCGTGACCGAGAACAGGTTCTGCAGGTTCAGCTTGTTCATCTGCTTCGTCGGCCGCTTGTCGGGCGGTACGATCACCTTCCAGGTGGCCTTCATCTCGGCCAGTCCGAACTCCGGCGGCACCGGAGGCGGCTGCTGCAGGAAGCGCGCCATGATGTCGACCTGCTTGTCGGTCAGCTGGCCGGAGGTGCCCCAGTTCGGCATGCCCGCGGGCGAGCCGTAGTTGATGAACACCTTGAGGTAGTCGGTGCCGCGCGCGAGCGTGATGTCAGGGGTGAGCGGCTTGCCGGTGGCGCCCTTCCTCAGCACGCCGTGGCAGCCGGCGCAGCGCTGGAAGTAGATCGTCTTCGCTTCCTCGAACTCTTCCTTGGTCATCGGCGGCGCCTTGGGCTCGATGGTCTCCACCGCCTCGCCCGGCTTGATCGGCACCGGGGCGCCCTTGTACATCATCTCGGAGGGCGGCGTGCCGGGGTGGACCGGCTTCTCGTCTTTGGACTGCCCGAAGGCGGAGCTCATCGCCAGCGCAACGGCCGCGGCAAGCGAGGCGCGTTGCAGGCGTTGGACAGCGGTGGTCATGACGGTTCCTCAGCGGTTGGTTTTTGGTCCCTTACTGAGGCGTCAATCTAGGCTTTGGGGGGCGGGGGCGACTTGACGTGTATCAAAGGATGCGCGGTCAGCCTGCGCGCGCGCTCTTCGCGCTTCAGCCGACGCTCGATCAGGGGGGCGCACTTGCGGTCGCTGTAGTAGGTCACCTGGCAGTCCAGGCAGTAGTGGCACTCGTTGGCGTTGATCTCGCCGGTCGGCCGGATGGCGCGCACCTCGCACTCGTTGGCGCAGGTCTGGCAGGGGCGGCCGCACTCCTTGCGGCGCCGCAGCCACCAGTCGAACACCCGGAAGCGCCCCGGGATCGACAGCGCCGCGCCCAGCGGGCACAGGTACTTGCAGAAGAACTTGCGGTTGACGAGCGACACCGCGAGCAGCCCGGCGGCGTACAGCACGAACGGCCACTCGCGCTCGAACCTGAGCGTGATCGCGGTCTTGAACGGCTCGATCTCGGCGTAGCGCACCGCCTGGCCCATCGATTGCAGCGACAGGCCGAACAGCACGATCAGGATCACGTACTTCACGCCCCACAGCCGCTCGTGCACCACGTCCGGAAACTCGAGCTGAGGGACCTTGAAGCGCTTCGCCGCCTGCTGCAGGAGCTCCTGCATGGCGCCGAACGGGCACAACCAGCCGCAGTACACGCCGCGGCCCCAGAGGAGCAGCGTCACCGCGACGAAGCCCCACAGGATGAACAGCATCGGGTCGATGAGGAAGTTCTCCCACTTGAAGTCGCGCAGCGCGGCGTGCACGAAGGTGAGCACCTGCACTACCGAGAGTTGGGCGAGCCCGTACCAGCCGATGAAGAAGATGGTGTAGAGCAGGAAGATGCGCCGGAGATAACCGAGGACGGCCGGGTAGCGCGCCAGCCAGTCCTGCAGTACGAGGATGAGCGTCAGCACCGCGAGGCCGGCGATCAGCACGCCGATGCGGAACTTGCGCTGCTGCCACACCACCGTCCACAGCGGCTCTTCGGCGCCCTTGCCGCCCGTGGCGGAAGTTCCCCCCGCGGCGAGGCCGCGCGACTCGGCCACCAGGCGCGCGGCCTGCATCACGGTCTGGTTCTGCACCATCACCGTGATGGTGGCGCCCGAGATCGTGTCGACGGCGACGTAGCCCGGCCGCGGGGCGCCGATCGTGACGCGGTCGAACACGCTCTTGCCGCGGTACTGGTCGCTGAAGGCGTGCAGCTGCGCTTCGCTCACGCCGGCCGCGAGGATCGGCTCCTCGTGGTTGACGATCGCGATGCCGCGGATCGTCCCGGACAGATCGAAGCCCACCAGGCTGTTGATCGGCTTGCCCGAGTAGGCGGGGATGCGCACCACGTCGCTGGTGAGGAACAGCCAGCCGACGAGCTTGCCGCCCTGGTAGGCCGGAGCGGCGCGCGGCGAGCCCTCGAATTCGCCGAAGCGGTCGGCTTCCGGAAAGAAGCTCCTCGCCTGCGGATAGGTCGCGGCGGCATCCCCGGCATGCGCGGGGGCCAGGGCGAGGATGAGCAGGAGCAGGAGCGCTGCAAGGAGTCTTGCCACGCCGACAGTGTCCCGCCGGGTCGAGCGCGCCGGATTGATCCGGATCAACTTTTCTTCCCACTTATACTCGTCGAATGAAGCGGCTCCTCGTGCTCTCCCTGGCGCTCTTCGTTTGCACCGCACAAGCCGCGCGCGTCGACGAGCAGCGCCCGCTGATGGGCACGCTGGTCGAGGTGATCGCCGAGGGCACGGACGACGCTCCGCTGCACGCGGCGGTCGAGGGCGCCTACCGCGAGATGGCGCGCCTGTCGGACATGATGAACCACTACGACCCCCGGAGCGTGGTGAGCGCGATCAACGACGCGGCCGGCCTGCATCCCGTGCGCGTGCCTGCGGAGCTGATGCAGGTGCTCGAGCTCGCGCAGCGCATGTCCGCGCGCACGCATGGCGCCTTCGACGTCACGGTCGGCGGGCTCACCGGCTGGCGCTTCCGTGCCGACGACCCGCGCATGCCGAGCGCCGCCGAGATCGCCGCGAAGCTGCCGCTGGTCGACTGGCGCCGGCTGCGCCTGGATGCGCGCGCGCAGACCGTATTCCTCGAGCGCCCGGGCATGCGCATCGATCTCGGCGGCATCGCCAAGCTCTACATCATCCAGGCAGGAGCGGAGCTTCTCGAGCGGCGCGGCGTCGGCCGCGCGCTGGTGAACGGCGGCGGGGATGTCGCCTGCTTCACGCGCGCGGGCGCATCGCCCTGGCGCGTCGGGGTGCGCGACCCGCACGCGCCGGACAAGCTCCTCGGCGTGCTCGCGATCGAGCGCGGCATCGTCGCATCCTCGGGCGACTACGAGCGCTATTTCGAGCGCAGCGGCCGGCGCTACCACCACGTCCTCGATCCGCGCACCGGCTATCCCTCGACCGGCGCGCGCGGCGTAACGCTGGTCTCCGAGCGCCTGGAGGCGCTGGACGGTCTGGGCGTGGCGATCATGGTGCTCGGCGAGAAGGCCGGCGCGCGCCTGGTCGAGGCGACGCCGGGGCTGGACGCGCTGATCGCCGGCCGCGGCGACAGCCTGTGGATGACGCCCGGAATGCGCAGACAGTTAGAGTTAGCGCGCTGAGCGCTCGATCAGCACTTCGAAGCTGCCGTCCTGGAGCGGCGTCGTACGCCAGGCGAAGCCGCGCTCGGCGAGCAGCTCGTACAGCGGGATCGGCTCGCGGTGGATGCGCACGCGCAGCGGCTCGTCCGGTGCGCGTGTGAGCGCCTCCATGATGCGCATCATCGGCGCCGGGGGCTCGAGCCCGCGCACATCGAGCTCGGTCAGCGCCGCGGCCGGCGGCGGCTCGGCCAGTGCGACCTGCTCGCACGCGCGATACAGCATCCCTTCCTCCTGCGCGGCGTGGCGGCGCAGCGTGCGCTCGAGGCTTTCCAGCTCGGCGCTGCAGCCCTCGGGATCGACCGCCGGCGACGCGGCGGCGAGCCGCGCGAGCAGCGTGCGCATCTCGGCGTGCTCGGCGCGCACCGCCTCGGTGACGCCTGCGGCCTGCGGCGTGACGCGCTCGAACGCCGGCAACAGCTGGCTTTCCTCCAGCTCGATGTGCGCTTCGAGCACGTCGCGCAGCGCGGCGACGCGCGCGCGGTACGCCTGCCAGTCGCGCGCGCCGGCCGCAGCCTGCGCGGCGGCGATCTGGCGCTCGAACTGGCGGTGGTGCTCGGTCAGCGAATCCGAGATGCCCGACATCGGCGCAGTGTTCTGCGCCGCCCCTGATGCGGCCTTGATATGCGTCAAGCGATCCTGGCGGCGAGCAGCGCGAGCGCCGAGAGCAGCAGCGCGGTGGCGAGCGGGTGCGCGAGCAGCGCCAGCGTCGGCAGCTCGAGGAGCAAGGACGCCGTGCCGGCGCCGAGCGCGAGCGCGGCGAGCACGATGAGCGCGGTGCCCGCCGGCGCGAGGCCGGCGCGCGCGAGGCGCAGCCCGAGCCAGGCGGCCAGCGCGGCCGCGCCGATCCCGGTGGCGGCGTGCACCCACGGGACGATCGAGGGCGGCTCGACCGGCACGCAGGTCGCCAGCCAGCCGCCGAAGGCGGCCTGCGCCGCCGTCGCGGCGAGCACGCCGAGAACAAGGCGCCGCCCGGGTGCAACGGCAGGCCATCTCGCCATAGCTCGGCCGAAGATCCAGGCGAGCAGCGCGGTGAGCGCTACGCCGCCCGCGAGATTGCCGAGCGCCGCGGCGGGCGGCGGCGCCGAGCCGGTGGCGCGCCCGAGAACGGCCAGAAAGACGATGAGCGCGAGCGCGCCGAGCGCGCCGGGCAGCAGGCGCCGGCGCCACAGCGCCCAGGCGGCGAGCAGCAGGACCGCCAGGCCGGCGAGCGAAGCGCTCGCGCGGTGCACGCTGCGCGCGAACTCGACGTCCGCGCCCGGCGCCGCGCTCATGCGGATGTAGGCGCTCGCGGCGAGCACGGCGAGCATCAGCGCCCAGGCGGCGGCGGCGAGCGCCGCCCCGGCGGCGAGGCGCTTCTCAGGCGAAGGCGCGCGCATTGACGGGCAGGGCGCGGCGCAGCTCGAAGGCCGTCCACAGCGCCGTCGCGAGCAGCAGAACGGCGCCCGCCTGGTGGGCGGCGGCGAGCGGCACCGGCACGACGAGCAGCAGGGTCGCGATGCCGAGCGAGATCTGCAGCACGAGTGCCGCGAGCATCGCGTCGCTCGCCAGGCGCGCGCGCATCTCGAGGCCTGCACGCTGCACGCGCAGCCAGAAAATCGGAACGAGCACGGCGAGCAGCCAGGCGATCGAGCGGTGCACGAACTGCACGGTGGCCATGTTGTAGAGGAAGTTCTCGTACCACGGATCGAGCATCATGATCTCGGGCGGCACGATGTGCCCGTTCATGAGCGGGAAGGTGTTGTAGGCGCGTCCGGCGTGCAGGCCGGCGACGAAGCCGCCCGTGAGCGCCATCAGGAACACCAGCGCGGCGAGCGCGAGGCCCGCGCGCGCGAGCCGCGCGTGCGGCGCACGGCGCAGCGGCGGCGAAAGCAGCCCGAGCGCGATCCACAGCTCGGCCGAGAAGATCGCCAGCGCGATGCCGAGGTGCGCGGTGAGGCGGAAGTGGCTCACGCGCGGGTCGTCGACCAGGCCGCTCTTCACCATATACCAGCCCATGCCGCCCTGCAGCGCGCCGAGCAGGAAGATGCCGCCGAGCTGCCAGGCGAGCCGCCGGTCGATCCTGCGGCGCGCGAGGAACCACAGGAACGGCACGAAAAACACCACGCCGATCGCGCGCCCGAGCAGCCGGTGCGAGTACTCCCACCAGAAGATGCGCTTGAAGCCCGACAGGGGCATGCCGAAGTTGACCTGCTTGTATTCGGGCGTCTGCTTGTACTTGTCGAACAGCGTGCTCCACTCCGCATCGGTGAGCGGCGGCACCGTGCCCACGAGCGGCTGCCACTCGACGATCGACAGACCGGAGTGGGTGAGGCGGGTCACGCCGCCCACTACCACCATGGCGTACACCAGCGCCGCGCACACGAGCAGCCAGCGCGCGATGTTGCGCCGCGCAAGATCATCAGGAGTCACGAACCGCATGATTTATCAGCCAGCCCGGGAATGCTTGATACGTATCAAGTTTACCCGCGAAGCAGCCGCGTACCGTCCGCCGGCATGGGCCGCAAGGTCCGCGTCAACCATCCACGGGGGGAACACATGGCCAATGCGACCGAAGCACATCCGATGGACGAGGTTCCGGAAGAGCCGGTGCCGGTGATGCAGCAGCTGCTCGACAACCCTTTCCTGCTGCTGTTCCTCGGCATCGCGATGCCGACGGTGCTCTACATCGTCTGGGGCGTGATGGAAATCGTCTCACTGCCCGTCGGAAAGTGAGGAGAGCCCCATGAGCGCCATCCTGCCGCCGGCGGAACGGGTCTGGTGGAAGCAGCCGTTCGACCGCGTCGAGCTTCTGTGGATCCTGATCGCGCTGGCCTGGTGCATGGTCATGTTCTTCATGATGCCGTACTGGCACATCTACGGGCACCAGAACCTCGCCAACGAGGCCTACCGCATGCTGCCCGAGGAATACGTCAAGAAGACCGAGGCGGTGGTGGCGAAGTACAAGGTGCGCGAGGAGGGCGGCGATCTCAAGGTGCCGGTGGTGCATCCGCCGGCGGGCGCGGACGTCTACCTGATCGCGCGGCTGTGGAACTGGTATCCGATCCTGGAGCTCGAGTCCGGCAAGTCCTACCGCATCCATCTCATGTCGATGGACTACCTGCACGGCTTCTCGCTGCAGCCGGAGAACATCAACATCGAAGTGCATCCGGGCTATGACCACGTCATTACGGTCACGCCGACGCACCCGGGCACGTACTCGATCGTCTGCAACGAGTTCTGCGGCATCGGGCATCACACCATGACCAGCAAGCTGTACGTCAAATAGGGGAGCGATCATGGCAGTCAACCGGATGTTCAGGACTTGCCCGACGACCGGGCTGGTGTTCCACGAGCCGGCCGAGCGGCTGATGAAGGCCAACGCGGTGGCCGCCGCGGTGTTCCTATTGATCGGCGGGATTCTCGCGCTCGGCGTGGTGCTGACGCGCTGGCAGGCGTTCCACGCGCTGGCGGCCGACCGCTTCTACCAGGTGCTCACCGCGCACGGGCTCAACATGCTCGTGTTCTGGATCATCTTCTTCGAGATCGCGGTGCTGTACTTCGCTGCGAGCACGTTGCTCAAGTGCCGCATCGCGGCGCCGGCTATGGGGTGGGTGGCGTTCTGGCTGATGATACTCGGCGCGTTGATGAACAACTATGCGGTGCTGCGCGGCGACTCGAGCGTCATGTTCACTTCCTACGCGCCGATGGGTGCGCACCCGACGTTCTATCTCGGGCTTATCCTGTTCGCGGTCGGCGCACTGGTCGCATGCTTCGTGTTCTTCGGCACGCTGGTGGTGGCGAAGGCCGAGCGCACCTACATCGGCTCGGTCCCACTGGTGACTTTCGGCGCTGTCACCGCGGCGATCATCGCGGTGTTCACCATCGCCTCGGGGGCGATCATCCTGATCCCGACCTTTCTCTGGTCGGTGGGGCTGATCGACCACGTCGACTCGCTCATGTACCGCACCATCTGGTGGGCGTTCGGACACTCCTCGCAGCAGATCAACGTCGCGGCGCACGTCTCCGTCTGGTACGCGATCGCGGCGATCGTGTTCGGCGCGAAGCCGCTGTCGGAGAAGGTAAGCCGCACGGCGTTCCTGCTCTACATCCTGTTCCTGCAGCTGGCGAGCGCGCACCACCTGCTCGCCGATCCCGGGCTGACCTCCAACTGGAAGATCTTCAATACCAGCTACGCCATGTACCTCGCGGTGCTCGCCTCGATGGTGCACGGCCTGACGGTGCCCGGCGCGATCGAGGTGGCGCAGCGGGGCAAGGGCTACAACCACGGCCTGTTCGAGTGGCTGCGCAAGGCGCCCTGGGGTAACCCGGTGTTCTCCGGCATGTTCCTGTCGTTGATCGGCTTCGGCTTCCTCGGTGGCATCTCGGGCGTGATGATGGGCACCGAGCAGCTGAACCTCATCATCCACAACACGATTTACGTCCCGGGACACTTCCACGCCACGGTCGTGGTGGGCACGACGCTCGCGTTCATGTCGCTCACCTACTTCCTGATCCCGGTGCTGTTCCGCCGCGAGATGCTGTTCCCGGGCATGGCGAAGTGGCAGCCCTACGTGTTCGGCCTCGGCATGATGGGCGTGGCGCTGTTCCTGATGGGTGCCGGAACGCTCGGCGTGCCGCGCCGCCACTGGGACATGAGCTTCGCGGGCAACCCATTCCCGTACGAGTTTCCCGGCTCGGCCTGGCTGATGATGGGCCTCGCGGGCATCAGCGGCCTGGTGGCTATCCTCGGCGGCGCAATGTACCTGCTGATCACCGTGGGCTCGGTGTTCCTCGGCAAGAAGATCCAGACCCCGGACTTCGCCCACGTGCGCGCTGCGCAGGGCGTGGCGCCGGCGCCCAGACCGGTGTCCGCGGCGATCACCGGCCACGGCGCGGGCATCGGAGCCTGGGGCATGATCGCGCCGGGCACGTTCTCGCTCGCGCTCGTGTTCCTGGTGTCGTTCGTGCTCTATTACTTCATCAACTGGAAGTACCTGGCGACCGTTTGGCCGCTGAAATAGCCCGGCGCGTATGAATGCGGTCTTCAACCTGTTCAAGCTGCGCATCGGCGTGGCGATCGCGGTCGCCGCGCTCGCCGGCCTGGCGGTGCAGTCCGGGCCGGCGCTCGCGGCCTGGCAGGTGCTGGCGGTGACGCTCGCGGTGCTGGTGTCCTCCTCGGCCGCCGGCGCCTTCAACCAGTACGCCGAGCGCGACCTCGATGCGCGCATGAAGCGCACGCGTGGCCGGCCGTTCGTCACCGGGCGGCTGGCGCACGGCCCGCGGTGGCTCTGGTTGATCGGCGGCATGATCGTCGGCTCGTTCGCGCTCGCGGCCTGGGCGGCGAACTTCGCCGCCGCGACCTACGTGGTTCTTGGCGCGTTCACCTACGGCGTCGTGTACACCGTGTGGCTCAAGCGCCGCACCTGGTGGAACATCGTGGTCGGCGGGCTGGCGGGCAGCTTCGCGGTGCTGGCGGGCGCGGCGTCCGTGGCGCCTCTGCCGAACCCGGACGCGCTGGCACTCGCGGTGGTGCTGTTCCTGTGGACGCCGCCGCATTTCTGGAGCCTGGCGATCGCCTACCGCGACGACTATGCCGCCGCGGGCGTGCCGATGCTTCCGGTGGTGGTCGGCGAGGCGCGCGCCGCGCGCGCCATCCTCGCGAGCGCCGCGCTGCTGGTCGCGGCCTCGATCGTGCCGGCGTTCTACGGGCTGGGATGGATCTACCTCATCGCGGCGGCGGCTGGCGGCGCGTTCTTCCTGTGGAAGTGCCTCGCGCTCGTCGCCGCGCCGGGCCGCAGGACCGCACTCGCCGGGTTCTTCGCCTCGCTGGTGCAGTTGTGCTGCGTGCTGTTCGGCGCGATGCTCGATGTGGCGCTGGGCTGATGGCATTGCGCTCCTCGCGCTGACGCTTCTCGCGCCGGCGGCGTTCGCGGCGCTCGACCAGGACGCCGCATTGCAGACGAGCCAGGCGGCGATCGGCCGCCAGGTGGGCGACTACACGCTCTACGACACCGAGGGAGCGGAAGTGCGGCTCGCGTCCTACCGTGGCAAGCCGCTGGTGGTGAACTTCGTCTATACCGGCTGCTTCCAGGTGTGCCCGACCGCCACCAAGTCGCTCGAAGGCGCAGTGCGCGAAGCGCGGCGCGCGCTCGGCCCGGGGACGTTTCGCGTCGCGACCATCGGCTTCAATCTGCCGTACGACTCGCCGCAGGCCATGAAGGACTTCGCGCGCAGGCAGGGCATCGACTTGCCGGACTGGAAGTTCCTCAGTCCTGCACCAAGCACGGTCGAGGCGCTGACGCGGGACTTCGGCTTTCGCTTCGAGGCGACCTCCGCCGGCTTCGACCACGTGCTGCAGGCGAGCATCGTCGATGCCCAGGGGCGCATCTACCGCCAGCTCTACGGCGATTCGTTCGCGGCGCCGCAGTTCACCGGCGCACTGCTCGAGCTCGCGCAGAACTCGCCGCGGCCGGCACAAGGCGTCGCCGGCGTGCTGGAGCAGGTGCGCCTGCTGTGCACCGTCTACGATCCGTCCACGGGACGCTACCGCTTCAACTACGCGGTGCTGATCGAGCTCTTCGTCGGCGCGAGCATCATGCTGGTCGGCATCGCGAGCGTCGTCATCGAGTGGCGCCGCAAACGCCCGGGCTGATCCTCGTTAGTTGATTCACATCAATCAGCAGGCGGCGAGTGCCGCCTAGCATCGTCGGTGGGAGAACGACGGTGCCGAAGCGCATTCACCTGCCGATTCAATGGTTATTCCTCAGGGTCGAGGCGCTGTTCAATCTCGCGTTCGGCGAGCGCCTCAATCCGCTCTACTACCTCGGCCCGATCGCGTACTACCTGATGTGGGTAGTGGTCGCGAGCGGCCTCTATCTCTACGCCTTCTTCAAGACCGGCGTGCAGGAAGCGCACGCCTCGGTCCAATACCTCACCGTCCAGCAGTGGTACCTGGGCGGCCTGATGCGCAGCCTGCATCGCTACGGCTCGGACGGCGTCGCGCTCACGATGCTGCTGCACATGGCGCGCCACTGGAGCTTCGACCGTTACCGGGGCTTTCGGTGGTTTTCGTGGGTGAGCGGCGTGGCGCTGATCTGGCTGGTGTACGCCGCGGGCATCAACGGCTACATGCTGCCCTGGGACCGGCTGTCGCAGTTCGTCGTGGTGGCCACCGCCGAGTGGTTCGACCGGCTGCCGATGTTCGGCGGCGCGCTGGTGCGCAACTTCATTTTCCCGGAGGCGGTAAACGATCGCCTGTTTTCGCTGCTGTCGTTCATCCACATCGGCGTGCCGCTCATCGTGCTCGCGGTGCTGTGGGTGCACACGCAGCGCGTTCCGCAGGCGAAGCTCGTGCCGCCCTGGCAGATCACCGCGACGCTTAGCGTCGCGCTCGTCGCGCTCTCGCTCTTCGAGCCTGCGGTGAGCCAGGGCGAGGCGAACCTGGCCGCCGCGGTGACGACGATCGGCCTGGACTGGTTCTACCTCCCGGTGTACGCGCTGCTGTACCGCTGGACGCCGGGCGAAGTCTGGCTGCTGGTGGGCAGCGCGACGCTCTTTTTCGCGCTGCTGCCGTGGCTGCCCCCGCGCCGCCGGCGCGGGCCGGCCGAGGGTTATCACATGCTGGTGCGCCCGGACAACCGTATCGTGGGCGTGCGCGAAGGCGAGACGTTGCTCGACGCCGGGCTGCGCGAGGGCGTGCCGCTGCCCTACGAATGCCGCAACGGTGGCTGCGGGCAGTGCAAGGCGATGCTAGCCTACGGCAGCGTCGACTACGGCGCCTACCAGCGCGATGTGCTGACCGACGACGAGCGCGCCGCGGGGAAGCTCCTCACCTGCTGTGCGACGCCGCTGTCGGATATCGAGCTGGAGTACGTTCCGGCCGCCGCGCCGGGCGGCATCGCGCAGCGCGTCTGGACATCCACGGTCGAGAGCATGGAGCTGCTCGCGCCCGACGTCATGCGTTTGATGCTGCGCATCGAGGGCGGTGAGAGGCTCGCGTTCTACGCCGGGCAGTACATCAATGTGCTGCTCGAGGACGGCGAGCGGCGCAGCTTCTCCTTCGCCACCGCACCCCACGTCAACGACCGCGTCGAGCTGCAGATCCGCCGCATTGCCGGCGGGCGCTTCTCCGGCCAGGTGTTCGAGCGCATGAACGTCGGCGACATCGTGCGCTTCGAAGGACCGGTCGGGTCGTTCTTCCTGCGCGAGAATTCGGACAAGCCGATCATATTCGTCGCCGGCTCGACCGGCTTCGCGCCGGTGAAGAGCATGGTCGAGTACGCGTTTCATCGCGGCCTGAAGCGCCGCATGATCCTGTACTGGGGCGTGCGCCGCCCCGAGGACCTGTACCTCGGCGACCTGGCGCGCCAGTGGGCGCGCGAGCACGCCAACTTCGAGTTCGTGCCGGTGCTGTCCGAGCCTCGCCCGGAAGATCACTGGCAGGGCCGCACCGGGCTCGTGCACGAGGCGATCCTCGCGGACTTCCCGGACCTGGCGGGCTACCAGGTTTACGCCTGCGGCTCGGTCGGCATGGTCGAAGCCGCCTACCCGGCGTTCTCGGCGCACGGCCTGAAGCAGGACGACTGCTTCGCCGACGCGTTCCGGCTGGCGCCGAAGATTCGCGCGCGCGAGGCCGACCTGGTGAAGCTGGGAGGGGGCGCGTGAGACAGGCGCTGCGCTTCCTCGCCCAGTTCGCGCTCTACGTGCCGCTCATGGCGCTGATCGGCGTGTTCTCGGTCTGGCCGCCGTTCACCGACGTCGGTCCGGGCGAGGCGCTCGTGCGCCTGTCGTTCATCCACGCTGCCGAGCTCAAGCAGAAGTGCCGCGAGCGCAGCGCCGCCGAGCTTGCCAAGCTCGCGCCGAACATGCGCGCCGCGCTCGACTGCCCGCGCGAGCGCGCGACGGTCCGGGTCGAGCTCGAGCTGGACGGAAAGGTGGTGCTCGAGCGCGAGGTGCCGCCCACGGGTCTGCGCCGCGACGGCGCGGCGACCGTGTATTTCCGCCTCAAGGTGCCGGCCGGCCGCCACGAGATCGTCGCACGCATGGGCGACCGGCCCGAGGGCGGCTTCGACTATCAGCGCAAGGCGACGCTCGATCTGGCACCCGGCACGGCGCTGGTGATCGACTTCGAGCCCGACAAGGGCGGGTTCGTGTTCCGGAGCTGAATCCGCGATGCGCGCGCTCGACCGCATGTTCGGCGTGGCCGCCAACCCGATGCGCAACCTCGGCGCGCTCGGCTATCTCTTTTTCTGGGTGCTGGCGGCGACCGGCATCTACCTGTACGTCTTTTTCGACACCAGCGTAGCGGGCGCCTACGACTCGATCGGGCGCCTTTCGCGCGATCAGTGGTGGCTCGGCGGCGTGCTGCGCAGCGTGCACCGCTACGCCGCGGACGGGCTGGTGGCGGTGAGCTTCGGCCACCTGGTGCGCGAATGGGCACTCGGCCGCTACCGGCGCAGCCGCGCCTTCCTGTGGGTTTCGGGCGTGCCGCTGATGTGGCTGCTGTATGCCTCGGGCATGATCGGCTACTGGCTGGTGTGGGATGCGCGCGCGCAGTTCTCGGCGCTCGCCACCGCCGAATGGCTCGACGGCCTGCGCATCGGCGCGGAACCGATGGCGCGTAATATCCTTGGCGCCGAGGCCGCCGCCGACCGCGTGTTCTCTCTGTTCGTGTTCCTGCACATCGGAGTGCCGCTGCTGCTGCTCGGTGGCATGTGGGTGCACGTGCAGCGCATGGGGCGGCCGCGCACGGTCGCGCCGCGCGCGCTGGTGCTCGGCACGCTGGCGACGCTCGCCGTCGCCGCGCTCGCGCTGCCGGTGGGCTCCGAGGCGCCGGCCGATCCCTCGCGCCTACCCTCGTCAATCGATTTCGACTGGTACGTGCTGTTCGTGCACCCACTCATGTACGCGACCTCGCCTGCGATGCTGTGGACGCTGGTCGGTGCCGCGACGTTCGGCCTGTGCATCATGCCGTGGGTTTCGCATGAACACTCCCAGGAATCAGGAACAAAGAAGACTCCCGGCAGGCGCTGGCCCAGCCGCGCCGCGGCGCCGTACTACCGGGTCGGCGTCTACGCGGCCTTCGGCGGCGCGCTCGCGCTGTTTTCGCACCGGCCCGCGTACGCGCCCCTGCCGCCTGGCGACGCGATGCTGCAGCTGAGTATCGCGCACCCCGGCGCGCGCCTTGAGCCCTGCCGCGAGCGCAGCGCCTCCGAGCTCGCGCGCCTGCCGCCGAACATGCGCGCACCGCTCGATTGCCCGCGCGGACGCTCGCCGGTGCGCGTCACGGTGACCCTCGACGGGCGCCTGCTGGTGGACGAGACTGTGGCGCCTTCCGGCATCGCGCGCGACGGCGCCTCGACCCTCTACCGGCGCATCCCTGTGCCGGCGGGCGCGCACCGCCTGCGGGTCACGGTGGATGACGACCTGCGCCGGCCGGGGCAGGCCGAGCGCGATGCGGCGATCGACCTCGCGGTCGGCCGCGTGCTCAGCATCGACTACCGACCACATCAAGGGGGGATCGTTCTGTCATGAACCGGACGCCTTACACGCTGCCGCTGCCCGAGGACGCCCGCCGCAGGCTCGCCGCGGGCTGGCTCGCGCTCGCGCTCGTGTCGCTCGCCGCCGCGGGCGTGCTCTCGGTGCTGCTCGTGCTGTCGCGCGCGCCGGCGGTGAAGGACGTGTTCCCGCTGGTCGACTTTTTCCACGTCGCGCTGGTGGCGCACGTCGACCTGTCGGTGCTGGTGTGGTTCCTCGCCTTCGCCGGCATGCTCTGGACGCTGAACAGCGCGCCGCGCCTGCTCGCGCTCGGCTGGGCCGCGCTCGCCCTGGCGCTCGCCGGCACGGCGCTGATGGCGACGGCGCCGTTCGCGGGCAGCGGTCACCCGGTGATGAGCAACTACATCCCGGTGCTCGACGAGCCGGTGTTCCTCGCCGGCCTGGCCGCCTTCGGCGCGGGCATAACGCTCGCGGTCGCGCGCGGCATGCTCTCGGTGCCGCGCGTCGGCGTGCGGCTGGACGGCACCGGCGCGCTGCGCTTCGGGCTGAACACCTCGCTCGTATCCGCGGGCGTCGCGCTCATCGCCTTCGCCTGGTCGTTCGCGGAGCTGCCGCACGCGCTCGAGGCGAAGGGCTACTACGAGCTCGCGTTCTGGGGCGGCGGCCACGTGCTGCAGTTCACCTATACGCTGCTCATGTTCGTCGCCTGGCTGTGGCTGGCGGAGTCTGGCGGTGCGCCGCTGCCGCTCACGCCGCGCACCGCGGCGCTGCTGTTCGGCATCGGCCTCGCGTCGGTGTTC